>NZ_JACVVG010000004.1:0-184185 GCF_016647875.1 Pseudomonas sp. S36
GAGACCGAGCGCCGCCCGCGCGGCGCATCGCGAGCTTTGCTCGCTCCTACGGTTGTTTTGGGCCAGTTACGCCTGTGACGGGCGCGCGCGACCGCCTTGTGGGTACGGCGCAAGATCGTGTTGC
This sequence comes from Pseudomonas sp. S36, assembly GCF_016647875.1. Lineage (NCBI taxonomy): Bacteria > Pseudomonadati > Pseudomonadota > Gammaproteobacteria > Pseudomonadales > Pseudomonadaceae > Pseudomonas > Pseudomonas sp. S36. Next base: position 125 of record NZ_JACVVG010000004.1, read on the forward strand.
GCCCCCAGGAGTTCGCCGGCAGATAGCGCAGCAGAAAATGGCCCAAGGCACCCGTAGGAGCGAGCAAAGCTCGCGATGCGCCGGCACGGCGCTAACAGCACCGTCAAAACGACCCGTGCACACGCACCACCACACCCAGGAATTCGCAGCCGTCCTCACACAAAACCGTGGGATACCGCGCATTCAAGGGCCTGAGCATCTTGTCACCGCCCTCTTCCACCAATTGGCGCAACACCGCGGGACGCCCAGGTTGCCGCGCGATAACCAGGTTGCCTGGTTTCGCATCAAGCCCTGTGTCAACCAGTACTCGCATACCTTCAGGCACGCTCTGGCCGCTAGTTGCATTCATCGAGTCATTCTCAACAGCCAACCAGAACGCGTTGCCCGCAGGCATGTAATCAGTCTGTTCGTGGACTTCGCTGGCGTCCGGAAGCGGCCCTTGCAGGTCAGCCCATGCCAGCACTGGAAACCTGAAGCTGGCGTAAAGCAGTGCCTGGGGGGAAATCGGCCGTGCCGGCCCATAGTGTGGTGATGTCTCGCGCACGATATCGCGCTCAACCACCATCACTTGCGCTTCGAGATAGATAAGTCCCAGCTTTTCGAGCTTTTCATTGATGGTTTCCAGAGTCGGCCGTCGCGTGCCACGCAGCCAATGACCCACACCACCCTGGGTCATACCAAGGCGCTCAGCCAATTTCAGCTGGCTGAGGTTATGTTCGCGCTTGTAGCGCTTGAGAAATGCATTCCAATTTTCCATGGCCGAAACAATACGGACTGTATTACTGCCAGCAATACACAATCCGAATTATTTTTAAGCCGCCAAATAGTACAGATTGACCTATCCTAGGGTTTCAGTGTGTTTGACGGGAACTCATAAGGTATCGCGATGAAACCATCGAAAAACGACGAAACAGATCTCGACAGCGAAGCAGCCCGCCGCGCCCTCGATTACTACCTGAACCCCAACCCTCCACGCCCCACGCTGGAGAACAAAATCTGGACGCTGCATGAAGGCGTTACCAGCGAGCAGGCCCAGGAGCACGCCATCGCTCTGCTGCGATGCGCCGCCGCAACCGCCCAGGAAACGGCCACGCACCAGCATGGCAGCCAGCGGGAGCTCACGTTTGCGTTGATGCACATGATGGACATGGCGCGCGCACTGCTGGAGCACAGGCGCGGGCTGGAAACAGACGGGTAGAAAGAAGGGAAACGTGGTGGCCGCGTTAAGGCAATGGCCCCGATTGCCGGGACAAGGAAGCGCTCCGGTGATTTTTTTTACCGGATGAACAAAAAATCATTTGACTGCCAAATGATAACGATTATTATTGCACTCAGCTGATCGCGAGATCCGCTGGATAATCTGGAGCTTAGGTCGCTCTCAGATTATCTCCTCATCAGGCTAATCACGGTTTTTGACCCGGCTTTTTGCCGGGTCTTTTTTTTGGCTCTTCAGGCTAATGAAGATCGTGATGGCGCGGATGATAGCAAAGGTGTGTCAGAGCGTGAACGCTCATTACAAAACTTTGCTGAATCAGCACTTGAGAATCAATCTCGTTTCACCTACGCTCACTCCCATCACGGAAGACATCACGCCCCTACCCTTATCAGCAAGGAGCTGTCCATGACCCGCCTGCTGCTGCGCCTTGAGGCCCCAACCCCCAGCACCGCCGATGGCGACACTGCGCTACTGCACGCATTGAAGCGGCTGCCCCGGCGGGTACAACAAGTGTTTTTGCTCAGCCGCCTGGACCAGCTCGACTTCACCCGCATCGCCACACGCCTCGACTTGCCGGTGCGCAGCATCGAGCGCCACATGGCCCAAGCCCTGCACGCCGGCCTGCCGCGCCGTGACGTGTTGGCGAGCGTTGCCGGCCAATGGTACGTACGCTTGCAAAGCCCAGGCGTGTCCGCCTGCGAACGCATCGACTTCCGCCGCTGGCTCGATGCACACCCCGCCAACCTGCAGGCGTTTCACGATACCGAAATGCGCTGGCGCAGCCTGCTGGCACCGGCACGGCAACTGGGGCATGACGGTTGGTACCGCCAGGGCAAAGCCGCATTGTCTTTAGGGGGTTGTTCACTGGCCGTTGGCCTGGGTGTGGCAGCGCTGGTGGTGCTGGGGCTCTGGGCCTGATCCACACATCCGTTACGTGCCTTGCCGCCGTGGAGCGTCGTCTGTGACTACTCCACCTTCGTCCCCAAGGCCGTTGCGATGCAAGACATGCTGCAAGAGATCCTCGACCAGGTCCGCCCCCTGCTAAGCCAAGGTCAGGTTGCGCAATACATCCCCGCCCTCGCCCAAGTAGACCCCAACCAGTTGGGCATCGCCGTGCACAGCCTCGACGGCCAGCTGCACTGCGCTGGCGACGCACATACGCCGTTCTCCATCCAGAGCATTTCCAAGGTGTTCAGCCTGGTCCAGGCGATCAACCACAGCGGCGAAGCCATCTGGTCCCGCCTGGGCTACGAGCCCTCCGGCCAGGCGTTCAACTCGCTGGTACAGCTGGAGGTGGAAAAAGGCCGCCCGCGCAACCCCTTCATCAATGCCGGCGCCCTGGTGATCTGCGACATCAACCAGTCACGCTTCGCCACCCCCGCCCTGTCGATGCGCGACTTCGTCCGCCGCCTGGCAGGCAACCCGCGCATCGTCAGCGACGCCGTGGTCGCCGAATCCGAATACCAACACCGCGCCCGCAACGCGGCCATGGCCTGGCTGATGACAGCCTTCGGCAACTTCCACAACGACGTGGACGCCGTACTGGGCAGCTACTTCCACCACTGCGCGCTGTCCATGAACTGCGCAGATGTCGCCCGCGGCTTCGCCTTCCTGGCCAACAGCGGCTACTGCCCACACAGCGGCGAACACATCCTCACCCCCCGCCAGGCCCAGCAGGTAAACGCGATCATGGCCACCAGCGGCCTGTACGACGAGGCCGGCAACTTTGCCTACCGCGTCGGCCTGCCCGGCAAGAGCGGCGTGGGCGGCGGTATTGTCGCGGTGGTGCCGGGGCGGTACAGCATCTGCGTGTGGTCGCCGGCGTTGAATGCCTCGGGGAACTCGCTGGCGGGGATTCGGGCGTTGGAATTGTTGAGTGAGCGGATTACGGCTTCGGTGTTTTCGGCGGTGTTGTGAGGGAGTTGTGGTTACCACGTGGTTGGCGGCGGCCAGAAGCGCATCGCTGGGTGCGGTGGTAATCCGCTGTAGGCTGGCAGTGCTTGAGCACCTGAAGCAATAGCCATCCAAGCATACAGAAAGCAAGAAACATGAAACCAAGGTTCATCGGCGTCACCGTCTTCATGGCTGCCATGAGAGTGCTTGCGAGTCCACCGACCGCAAACATGAGAGTGGTGTTCAGTGCCGACGCCGCTCCGGCGTGACGGGGGTGCCGTGACAACGCCTGAGTGGTAGCGGCAGGCCGTACCAGTGTGGTACCCGCTGTACAAACGATCATCGGAACCATCAGCCCCGCCAAGGTCACTCCTTCTGTCATCTGCCAAAGCAGGAGCAAACAACTGGCAAACCCCACAAGCAGCAACCCCACTCCAACCTGGAGAAGTGGGTTGACCTTACGATTAAACCAGCCAGCGATCACGCCCCCCAATACGTACGACAGCCCATAGCACATGAACACCAAAGAAAATTCATGTGCGGAGAGCTCCAGCGTCCCCATGAGTAAAATGGGGGCTGTGATAACAAATGAAAAATGGCAAGCAAAGGCGAATGCTGATAACAGGGACAAAGACATGTAGGTCCTGTCTAACAACATCTTCCTGTACACATGGAGGATAGGGTCGCGACTACCCGATATCGTATGTTCGGGCGGGATGAATATAATCAGTAGGAATGCAACTAAATTAAGCACTGTGAAAACCAAAAAACTGGACTGCCACCCGAACGACGTTTCCAACATAACGCCAGCCACTGGGGATAAACAGATGAACACCCCACTTGCAGTCGTCAGCATGATACGTACCGCGTTTAATTGCCGCCCTTCATACAGATCTTGCACAAGTGCCTGGCTCAGCACAAAACTACCACACCCCAGCCCCTGAACGAACCGAAAGAACATGAAATCCGTGTAGCGGTTCGCAAGCATGCAACCGACAGCGCCTAGTGTGGCTAATGTCAGTCCAGCCATGAGTAGCCGCTTACGACCGATCCTGTCGGAGAGCGGCCCTATCAATAGTTGTGACAGCGCGACCACGAGAGCAAAACCACTCGCTGAGTACGCTATGTGACTCACATCAACGTCAAACCTGTCCGCGAGCGATGGAAAAGAGGGCAGAATTACATCTATTGGGAACACACCCATCAAGGTCATCAACAATAACAGAGCGAGCAAATAGATACGCATCACAGGTTGATACACGCCATTCACGAAAGTAAGCCTGCGGACTTGAACAATTGGTGATAATGCGTATTACGCAACATATCCGTCCGGCTAATTGCTTGAATTGTTGAAGCAGACAGAGACCTCATTCTTTCCACCCAGCCTCGCTTGAGGTCGGGAAGCACGTGAGACGCCGTAGTGGGGTGCGAGGCGAAAAGCGAATTCACGAAACGCGCTTCGGGCCGACTGAATACCGCCAGCACCTTAATTAAAGTTTCAACCACGTGATCACGCTCACCCGCCCCGAGCTGGCGCCAAAGAATCGAAAAACACTCGATAAAATATATTGAGTGACGCCCTTCGTCATGCAGGTGATCCATAAACATATTTGCCACAGGCCTGACGAGATCATCACGTGTCAGCTCAAGCAACTCGCGAACAATGACAGTTTCTGAAACGAACGCTATACAGAATCGGGTTAGATCTTTGTAGACCTCTGCACTGCTTGAGATAAGGCTATGCATATTTAAGATTCGAGAGGAACTCACCCTATCAAGGGCATAGCGAGTCGCCAATTGATCTGCCAAGTGAAGTGAAAATAGCGCATGATAGCCTTCATCCACATACAGTTGGATTCCCATTCTACGGTCCTCCGCGCTAAAATACTCACTAAGCCCACCGACTGACATACACTGAACAGCCTCATTCACCTGACCCATCTCAAGTTGAGCCGTGTAATCCATGAAATACAATAGATAGTGAATATGGAGAATTTTCCTATTCTCAACCGGCAAGGCACATACAGCTGGATGACTCAATGCAGGACCAAGCAGCGACGGGAACCACATTTCGGGGTCATTGATGGAAAAATCGTCTGGCGTTAGCTCATAGCAGTAGGCTTTCGAGCGCACTGTACTTGATGAGTCCCACGCTTTGAAAACTCTTGACCTGCGATTTAATACACCCATCATTTTTGATCCGCCTCCCGAGACGTCAATAAATCACGCATGCAGTCGGGTATGGCAGCACCCTCGCTGTATCCGCAGGCCACGAAAAATAGGACGTGCTCACAGGGGTTATCTAGCGCGATTCTTTGTTCAACGAGCGAGTCATTCAGAGCACCGGTTAACCAAGTCTGCATACCCGTCGCAGTGGCTGAAAGTTGGAAAGTCTGCGCAACATGCCCAACCTCAATCAGGGCCATCCTGTAGGCTCTCGAGTGCTTGTACTTCCACCACAGCTTGTCGAAACGCGACGTCAGAAATAATCCGACAGGTACATTATTAACGAAGTGCTGACCGGCGACTAAATCGCCGAGTTTTGAAACCAGCCCACCACGCCAGTGTAGGCTATGGTGCTGGGGATCATAGTAATAGAAGCCAGGGTGTAGACCCGTTACGTTTGAGACATATACATACCCTTCCGTCGCGTTGAGTCCACCTGCAGAAGGGCTCAAACGGCGCTGGGCAAACGGGTCACTCGTCATCGTACAGTCTGTCCGAGAACGTGCGACTGAGAAGCCTAATGTTTGCTGAAGGATACGACCAAGATCAACCAAAGAGACAGGCGTGTCTTTAAAATTTCTAACCGTTATACGCTGCCCCATTACACGGCTGACTTCGTCGCTATCATCCCATTGAGGCAACAAAAACCCGTCACCCTCTGCCGGGCCTGATGAAAATCTCTCTTGTTGCAGAGCTTCATCACAGTGAGCAAGATAGTGGACTGCCCACTCTGTTTCATTCGATGGCTGGTCGTCCGTTATAAGATCTTTTGTTCCAATATGGAAGATCCGTGAAAGGATATCCCAGTCCCACGGATGGGTTTGCGCACCCTCCTCTGCAATGATCCCGACACCTCTAAGATCAGTCATAACATCAACGCCGTCATCATTATCAGCGCCGCCATAAATGTGATTGATCACTTCAATCGCATTTGCTCTGGAGAGTTGGTACTGCTTATGCTGCTTGAAATCCCAGCACACCAATGAATCTTGGAAACCTATAAAAAAGCAATTTTCATTTATCATTTAACCTCCCAATTGAAGCGCAGGCCGGCACTGCACTTCAATTTTCAACACTCAGGGATTACTTGCACGCCTGAACCACAAGCGCAAAGTTTGCCAACTGGGTAGTTTCCATTTGGATAATTTTCATTTTTGTATCTCCATTAAGATGCCGCGTCATTGCGGCACTTCAGAGAGTAGTGCAGATGGAAAGATGTACAAGCTGGAGTGCCGTCGGAAACTTCCCAGGTAGTTGTGGGACTTTTTACCTGCGGGAATTTTATTAGCTAAAATCGTCACTTACATCGCCAGCAAACTCCCTAGTTGAAGCACTAAATGCTTCAGGTGGTCGCTGTTCAGCCGCAACTTCAAGCGCCTGCTCGGCCGGACACCGTTGGCGGAAGTGGCACGGATGAAGCAGGCCTATGCGTTGCCGCGCCGACTACACCCTCGCCGTTCGTGTCATCACACTAGCGCTCGCGACTATGCACCCAGCGCCCGTTTCAGCACTTCGTAGATCCTGGTGTCTTCCGCTTGGGCAACGTTGAACCGCAGGTAATCCCCCGCCGTCATGGACTGGCTGAACGCATTGCCGGGCGCCAGCAATACACCTTCCTTCAGGCAGGCCCGGGCCAAGGTTGCGGCATCCTTGCCTTCAGGCAGTTGGCACCAGACGTACATGCCTGCCCGGGGAATTATCCAGGGCTTGATACCGACGGCCTGAAGCCTCGCGACCGTGCTGTCCATGGCCTCGGCCAACCTGAGACGAACGCTCTCTAAGTGCTTTCGGTACCCGCTATCGGTAATCGCCTGATGGATGATGCCCGCGGCCAAGCGCCCAGCCCCGAAGGTGGTGGCAATCTTGAGGTCGACCAAGCTCTCAATCCAGTCGCCACGGGCGGCGATATAGCCACAGCGGATGGAAGCAGAGATGGTCTTGGAGAAGCTGCCTATCTGGATGACGCGATTGAGACCATCGAAGGCCGACAGCCGTGGCGCGGGGGTATGCTCGAAATCCGCGAAAATGTCGTCCTCCACGATCACCAGGTTGGATGTGTCGGCCAGCTTCAGCAACCGGTGCGCCGTGACCGGAGACAAAGTGGCCCCGGTCGGGTTGTGGATGCCGGAATTGGTCATGTACAACCTGGGCGCGTGCTTTAGCAGAGCCGCGCCGAACGCATCGATGTCTGGGCCGTTCTGCGTGTAGGGCACGCCTACGATGTTCACCCTGTGTGCTTTCAGTAGCGCGTGAAAGTTGAAATAGCAGGGGTCGTCAACCAGGACGGTGTCCCCCGGCTCCAGGAGAAAGCGGCAAATCAGGTCGATGGCCTGGGTGCCGGAGTCTGTGAGCATGATGTGCTCCAGCGGCACTTCAAGGCCGCTTCCTGCCAGCCGTCTGGACAGGAATTGCCTGAGCGGCGGATGCCCTAGCGGCGAAGCGTACTCGGTGAGTTGCAGTGTGTCGGAACGGGCTGCTATTCGAAGCGCCTTGCGCACGCCGGCTTCGTGCATCCAGGACGCAGGTAGCCACCCGCACCCCGGTTTCAGCGCTTCGCTGGAGCTTTCAAGCGACTGGCGCGAAATCCACAGTGGGTCGACTTCACGATCGAGCCTAGGGCCGAGCTCGGTCAGTGCCAACGGCGCCACGGGCCCGGCTACGTAGTAGCCCGAGCCAGGGCGTGAGCTGAGTACACCCTCGGCCATCAACCTTTCGTAGGCCTCGAGAACGGTGGAAACCGATACCTGCATGGCTTGCGCCATTGCCCGCACCGAGGGAATACGCGCACCTGGTGTGTAGGTTCGAGAGGCAATCCTGGACTGGACCTCGCCCATGACTGTCCGGATCAGCGTTGCACCGCGTTTCATCTCACCCTCAACTGTGCTGGATTGATGTGCATAACAGTTCGACCAAACTGTACTGGATTGTACATGGCCCGGTTGCGCCCGTAAGTGATGTACTGAACCCGCACTTACAGAGGGCTGGGCAATGCAAAGATCAACAAGCGGATGGATCAACGGCTTCATAGGCGTCGCAATCTTCGCGGGCTCCCTGCCGGCGACCCGTGTGGCAGTGACGGGCTTCGAACCAACGTTCCTGACCTCTGCCAGGGCAACGATTGCCGCCCTGTTGGGTGCGCTTCTCTTGCTGGTGCTGCGCCAGCCTCGACCTGAACGGCGTAACGTGTGGCCATTGGCTGTAACCGCGCTGGGCGTGGTTATCGGGTTTCCGCTGCTGACGGCCCTGGCCCTGCAGCACGTCACCTCTGCGCACTCCATAGTCTTCGTGGGGCTGCTGCCACTGTGTACCGCAGGGTTTGCCGTGCTGCGGGGCGGCGAGCGGCCCAAGCCATTGTTCTGGCTGTTCTCGATGATGGGCGCCGGGATCGTGGCAGGTTACGCGTTGATGAATGGCGGTGAGGCTTCCGCGGTGGGCGACCTGCTGATGATGGCAGCGGTAGTCGTCTGTGGCTTGGGTTACGCGGAAGGGGCACGTCTGTCGCGAACATTGGGGGGCTGGCAGGTGATCAGCTGGGCGTTGCTGGTGGCGTTGCCGCTGATGCTGCTGCTAACCATTATTAATCTTCCGGCGCCAGCTGCCTTCGCCAAGGTAAGCGCGCCTGCGTGGTTCAGCCTCGGCTACGTTTCACTGTTCAGCATGCTGATCGGGTTTGTGTTCTGGTACCGAGGGCTGGTCCAGGGTGGCATTGCAGCGGTGGGCCAGCTGCAACTGTTTCAGCCGTTCATAGGGCTTGGGCTGGCAGCGTTGCTGCTGCATGAGCAGGTCAGCTGGACGATGCTGGTGGTAACGCTGGGGGCCGTCATCTGTGTTGCAGGGGCAAAGAAATACGCGCTGTAGAGTAGGAACCGGGACAGGGAATAAAGCGTGGCGTATGCGCGGATGTGGACGGTTGCTCCATTTTCATGTGCCTAGTGTGCAGGATACTGCGGACGTCGCGATGGGTCGGTAGCGGTCAGTAGTGACAGGCGGCTTTCGACCCGAGGCGGCCTGTCACACACGGCAATAAGTTCTCCCCTCTCATTGCTTACAGCCCGGCCTGCGTCATCGGCCCGCCCCCTGGCGACGCCTGTAACAACCCCCGGGGCAGTCGGAAGCCTTTAAAAGGCGCTTGCGTAATGGGGTTGAATGCCTTCTCAGCGTTGAGCCTGTAACGCATCAGGCCATCGCCGGTTCTGAAGCTCAGGTCTACGCTGGTCGCAGTACGCCCATTGAGCGAGCCACGGCTAAGTAAGCGGAACATCGACCACGGACCACGGTACTCAAGGCTGCTGCTATTACCGTTCTGTCTGAGCAATGTCAGGTTGCTGCGGACCTGCTGCCTCAGGGTATTTGGCCACACGATACCCGTGATCTGGCCTAGGCCATGGGTGTAGGAAATCAGTTGCCCATCCAAGTCAAGCAAGCTGGTGCGCTGATTGGCACTCAGCCCCAGTGGCTCAATGCTGAACTGCACGCTCAGGTTACCGTGCTGATCGAAAAACGCCTCACGGATACGGTCTGCCTGCTCCAGCTGCTCCAGCACATCACCGCGCACCAGTGACCGACCCTGCTGGCCGGCTTGCAAGGCTTCGAGGTTATCCTTCAAGAAGACTTTCAGATACTGATCATGAAACTGCTGCAGTCGCCCCTTCGGCCCGAAGAAGGCTTCAAAGTCGTCGAGAGAGGCATCGGGCGCCCTTACAACGAAGGGGTAGCGCTCAGCCAGGCGCTGCTGGAAGAAACTATACACCTCGGCATCCCAGCGCCGCTCCAGCTCACGCAGGGCTTCCACATTCAGCACTTGTGCGGTTTGATCGGCCAGTTTTCTGACGTGGTGATTGATCGGTTCGGGTAGCCCAGTTGCCACCCGTTGCAGGGTGCCGATGGGGTCTTGACCCGTCATCGAGAAACGTTGAATTACGGCCTGCAGAGCGGCTTTGCCTCGTTCGGGGCTATCCTGCACTGCCTTGGCATAGTCGTGCACAGCGGCGATGGCATTAAGGGTTTCGTCGTAGTAACTAGGTTTCTCTGCGGCTGCCTGCAGCATGGCACTCAGCCCGGTGAAGGTACGTTGAATAGCCCAGGCGTGTCGCTGCTCAAGCTTGTTAGTCGTCGGTAGCAGCGATTCGGCATCCCCAGATGCAGCTGCAACCGTTGGCGATGAGAGCGACGTATTACTTCTGACAGTATCCAGCAGCCGATGCATGGGCGCAGCCGGCCCGGTCAGTTGCCCCAGCACCGCTACCCCGTGTTCCAGGTCGCGGAAGTCTGCCACCGCAAATGCATTCAAGGCACCTCGCCAGCTATCGATAAAATCAGCACTGTATAAGCTGCGCAGTCGCTCGCCCAGGGCTTCCCGGTCGGCATCCGAGTACTCGAGCTGGTCACGCTCTCCAAGCGCCCACTGGTCGATCATCGCCATCTCTGCAAACCGTTGACTACGAGGTTCGAAGTATTCTTTGAAACCTTTGGCGGTGAGCATATGCGCTATAAGCAAACCTCTACTTTGACTCGAGCCTGGCGAGGGCTGATAGACCACATCGAACGCAGGCCCGATCTGGTGGCGCAGATCCAGACTGGCCGGCAACTCGTTCCCGGCCTGCTGCTTGAGGCTTGCATACACTCGCTCGGGCAATGGCACCTTTTTCAAGACCTGCTGCACGCCTGCCACGCGCAGGCTGTATTGGGGTAAATCGGTGTCGGCATAAGCCAAGGCGTACTTCAGGTGCCGCATCAGGTCGCCTTGCAGTGGCCCTTGACCTGGAAACTTCACCTGCCAATGGCGGGCCATCCAGTCCTCCACCCATCCAGCCCGGCGACTGTTGCGGTCTTCGAGCATTCGGTAGACCCGAAGCGCAGCCATTTGCTGTTCACTTCCCGGCGGTGCAGCCTCCATGGCTTCCACAACGCCACTGGCCAAGGCGGGTAGGAACCGCTTGGACAACAATGTGATGTAAGCCTCATCAACGCGGGGGCCTATGGCGCGCCCCTGGTACAACCCAAGGTCAGAAATACCCGGCCACGCGGTGCGGTAATCGCCAAACACCGATACGGCATTGCGGATCTGGCCCAACGGCTCCAACAGATTGCGACCTGTGGGGTCCAGGCGCTGGTCCACTTCGTGGTCACTGTATTCCTTGCTCTTGGCAAGCACGCTGGCGGCTTTGGTACCATTGATAGCGTAATAGCGCTGCCAGCCGGCCATGACCACACAAAAAGCCAGTACTCCAACACCCGAGCCGATCCAGAACAGTTGGCGCTTTTTGCCCGCTACCCTGATGTTGTCCCCGGCAAGCCCCGCCTCTTTGTAGATGACGCTGCTGAAGGCGTGCTGGATGAAGTAAACCAGCGCCTTGACCTGCCCCTTGCCCTCTCGTAACGGCAGCTGGGTTCTATAGGGCTGGGCCGCTTCGCGAACGAACGCATTGAACATGTCGCCTTGCTGCACGACCGAAGACCAATAGACGCCACGTACCAAGGCAGGTGTGGTGAAACGATCACTGGCGAGTGTTTCTTGCAGAAGGTTCAGCAGTATCGGGCCTAGCCCAATCAACTGAGCATGTAGCGAGAACAGGCGTGAACGTAGCGGCGCATCCCCCAGGGCATTGAGCCGGTCCAACACCTGCTCGAATACCGTGCCGATCAGTTGATCATAATTTCTGCCGTATTCATCCAGCCATGCGTCGACCGAACCGGTTGCATCGAGCTTGAATGTGAAACCAAGCATCTGCTCCCTGGAGGCGGCCGAAAGGCCCGCATAGAATTGATCGAAGCCGTCCAGCAAATCGAACTTTGTCAGCACGACATACAGCGGCAGGCGCGAGCCCAATGTATTGCCCACCTCGTATAACCGCGCGCGCAGCCCATGAGCCAGCGCTACCCGTTGAGCTGGCGTGCCATGGAGCAGCGCTGGCAAGTCGACAACCAGCAAAAGGCCGTTGAGAGCCCGCTGGCTTCTGTTATGCACCAGCCAACCCAGCATGTGCTCCCACAGCCTGGCCGATGTTGCAGGTGGTATATCTGGCACGTCTGCCGGGTCCGTGACTGGACCTGTAAACGATCCCTGACGGATGAAAGCGCCCGGCGGGTCGATAATCACCGCGTCGTTGCTGATCCACCAACCTATCGGGTAGACCAGCGCTTGAGCTTGTCGCCCCCGCGCTTGCGCTTTATCGATGCGTGTCAGCGAAAAATTTTGCTCGGTATGATCCAGCAAGCTCGTCTTTCCCGCCTGTTGGTCGCCCAGCACCAGATACCAGGGCAGCCGGTACAGAGCACGTCGCCCGCCTGCGCTGTCCAGATAGCGCGCCAGCCCTTGGTCCAATGCCCTCTCTTGCGTCTGAACGAAAGGCAGCACAGGGTCCAACTGTGCGGCCGCTGAGCGGTTGCGCTCGGCCTGCAGGCGTCGGAAACGGGTGCGCAGTATCAGAAGCCAAAACAACAATGGCACCCATACAAGCGTAAGGCTCGCCAGGGCGCGGTGCGCCACGCTGGCCAGTGGCTGCTGTTCGCGCCAGCTCCATTCTGGGCCCAGCCACCAGATAGCCACCAACATTAGCGCCGCGCCCAGCCCTAGCAGCAGCGGCATGGCCGCGCCGACACGGGTCACCAAAGGCAGACCCCAGCGCTTAAGATGCTTCCATCGTTGACTCATCATGACTCCCGTTCGTTGATCCCGCCGGCCCGCGGTTAAGGGGTGACGCATACTGCCCAAGGCGCTTGAACACCTCGGGCTCCCAGCGGCTCGCTGTGGTTTCCTGCATGGTTCGGGCTACGCTTGCACACAGGTCCTGGGCCAACCAGGAAACACCTCGAGCGGCTAACAGGTCTGCGGCGATAACGGTGGTGTGGCAGCGCTCGCGCAGGCTGTGCAAGTCTGTTTGCATGCCCTGCAGCCTGAGCAAGACCGCCTCCACACCAGTGGTTTCCAACTGGCAGGCCAACTCTTCTCGCAAGGAGGCAAACTCCAGAGGGGCGGCACCCGGCTCGCAGCCAACCTGTGCCCCCTTGAGCCACGCCAGGCATTGGTCATCGACAAAGACCTTGCCGTTGCTAAAGCACAACTGCTCAAGCGCAGGCATGCGCTGCACGAAGCGCGCGGTCGCCGCGCGAATGGCCTCGGCCACCTCACCCATCGCCAGCCGCGTAGCGGCGGTGGCTGCCAGAAAGCTGCCGCGAATCCAGTAAGGGCAAGCCGTAAGGCTTTTTTCGATCCGCTGCAGCAAGACTGTGTCGATTGCAGTGCCGGCAAGGGCGTCTTCGTAGCCCCCGACAATTTCCGGTGGTACTGCCATCAGCTCAGTACGCTTGCCTTGCAGGCTGTGCGGCGGTGCCTGGATGTGCGCCCACAAACCAAACCGACGAAGTTGGTAGCCAGTTGGATCGTATGGGTCTTGCTGATTGACGAGCTCGGCCATGGCCAGCATCGCGCGCCGGGACTCACGTTCATTGCCCAACGGCGCACGTGACAGGGGCGCTGCGATCACTTCAGCGAGCTGCGCAGGCTGGATCGGTCTGCCCGGCGGGTTGTTGATGGTAGGCTGGACATGATCGTCTTGATCCTGCGCGTGCTTGTGCAGCAAGCGCGCCAGTTCTTCCAGCATCGCGTTATCGAGCTGCGCGGCATCGCACTGCAGTAGGAGGCGTTGCAGCGCGTCTTGCGCGGTAGCGGCTTGGGCGGGGCTATACGTGAAACGATCCAGGCGCGGCAAGGCGTGGATCAAGCGCTCAAGCATCAACCCGACCAACTTGCGTGTACCGAGATATCCAGTAGGGCCGGGCTTCGGGTACGCGCTTTCCCAATAGATCTCCACCATGCCGGCCAGTAGCGCCAGGGTAAAAACCCAACGTTCCCAGCATTGGCTGCGCAGCCAAGCGGCACTGAGGTGGGCGGTGATGCGCAAATGTTTACACTGATGCGCCAGGTAGTGCCGCGACGCTTCTTCGATAAAGGCCCAATCGATGGAGGGCGCCTGTAGACCACCCAGCTTGACCATCTCCTGATCAATGGCCTGGTAGGTTTCGTCCTCCACGTCGAACAGGCCGGCCACCTCCCTGGCGTCGATAGGCGCTAGCAGCCGGGCGATATCCTGCGCAGTGACTTCGGCTACCAGCGACATGCTTTACGTGCCTCAGCAATGAGCGGATCAAGCCCTTGAGCGTCGAAGGTCAGACCATCAATTGCCTGGTTGTCACTCTTGACCTCAATGCGATGGGCCTTGACCAACTGTTTGATCTGCTCGATGCCTGGCAAACCTCTGCCAGCGTCCAGTACCTGCCCGTTCTCTGTCACCTGCCAAGCAGTGGAGGCTGTCGAGGCACGCTCCCCTTTCAGGCGCACCATCACACGCCCAGCATCAACGGGTTTAGCGGTTATCAGTTGCAGCCTGGAAATATTCTGAATGCAACTGATCACCAGAAAGGGGTGCGGTGTTGACGAGGCGATTGCAGGGGCTGAGATCATCAGCCCGTCCTCTGCGCGCTTCAGGCGAAATGCCAGGTCTTCATGCGACCGCGTTGCCTCATGGGCCATTACACGAAGCCGTGTAGGCGAGTCCCGCTCTGGTGGAGACCATTGCACAGTTGCCCGATGCGCAGGCGTTCCGGCAGATCTGTCGAAACATGCCAGGCGCTCCAGATTGGACACGATCCCCAGGCAGTCCTGATCGGGGTACCCCAGCACCGGAATCAAACCCAGTATTAATGTAAAAACTAAGCCATAAGAATTTTTACCAAACATTGTAAGTAGATTCCCTATCAATGACGCGGACACCCTATACAGGCGGCGGCATTAAAACTTCCTTACAAGAACCGCCGTGGCGCTTGAATCGACGAAATCCTAGACCATAAAAAACATGTGCCACAAACAAATATTTTTTTACACTTTTAAACTCGACTAACTAACAGACCAAGGCGCATGGTTTTTAAAAGCGCATCCAAAGCCCTGAGTTCAGATCAGCGTGTTATTTCATTCAAGCACCCTGCAAAAGCGAAACTTCCTACAACTTATTCTCACAACCTACACTTACAACTTTACGGAACACACAAACCAAGGAGAGATTCTGCGATGTCAAAATCCACAGGGTCGGTTGCGCCAAAAGAACGCATCAACATTAAGTACGTACCCGCCACGGGCGACCAACAGGCTGAAGTGGAGCTCCCGCACAAGATGTTGGTATTGGGCGACTTCGGCCTTGCAGATGCCCGCGCACTGGAAGACCGCTCGGTCATACGTATTGACAAGCACACCTTCAATAACGTGCTGAATGACGCTGATGTAAGCCTGTCGGTGTGTGTGCCCTCCCTGCTCAGCACAGCCCTAGATGGGGAGCTCGCGGTCGACCTCACGTTCGACTCCATCAATGATTTCGGGCCTGACCGCATTGCCCGCCAAGTGCCTGAACTGAACAAGCTGCTGGACCTTCGCGAGGCATTGGTTGCACTCAAAAGCCCGCTGGGCAACGTGCCGGCGTTTCGCAAGCAGTTACAGGACCTGCTGAACAGCCCGCAAGCGCGCAAACAACTCGCCGAAGAACTGGACCTGGTGCTTGAGGCGCCAACAGAAGACTGAGACAACGGAGCGTCACATGCCAAAGCCCATCAGTACCCCTATCGCCGTTGAAACAGCTGACGGGATTATTAGCAATGCCACCTTGCTCGACCAGATTATGGCGCACACTCAGTTGCAGCCATCCCAGGAGGGTTATCAGGTGGCGCGCCAAGGTGTTTCGGCCTTTATCGCCGATATTCTCAAATCCCCCGACCCAGATCAGAGGGTCAACAAGCACCGCGTGGACCAGATGATTGCCGAACTGGACCGTGTGCTCAGCAAACAAGTGGATGCCATTCTGCATCAACCTGAGTTTCAGCAGTTGGAGTCCGCGTGGCGCAGCCTCAAACTCCTGGTCGACCGAACGGACTTTCGCGAGAACATAAAACTCGAAGTATTGCATGTCACCAAGGCAGAGTTACTCGACGACTTCGAACATGCGGCAGACATCACCTGCAGTGGCATCTACAAACATGTTTACACCGCAGGATATGGCCAATTCGGTGGTGAGCCTGTTGCCGCGATGGTGGGCAACTACAGTTTTGGGCCGTCTTCGCCAGATATCAAACTGCTGAGTTACATGGCCTCCATCGGTGCCATGTCACATGCCCCGTTCCTGGCGGCGCCCTCCCCTGAGTTCTTCAATTTGAATAGCTTTGAGGCGCTGCCCAACCTGAAGGAGATCAAGGACATCTTCGCCGGCCCACGGCACGCCAAATGGCGTGCGTTTCGTGAAAGCGAAGATGCCCGACATACCGGGTTGACCGGGCCACGCTTCATGCTTCGTTCCACCTATCATCCCCAAGACAACCCGATTCACAGCTTCAACTACTGCGAAGATATCGGCGGGCGGCACGACCACTACCTATGGGGCAACTCCGCCTTCTTGCTGGCCAGTTGTATTAACGACAGCTTTGCCCGTTACCGCTGGTGCCCGAACATCATCGGCCCGCAGTCGGGCGGCGCGGTTGAAGACCTGCCGGTGCACCTGTACGAGTCCCTGGGTCAGCTGCAGGCCAAGATCCCTACTGAAGTACTGATTTCTGACCGCAAAGAGTTCGAGCTGGCAGAAGAGGGCTTTATCACCCTGACCATGCGCAAGGACAGCGACAACGCCGCGTTTTTCTCGGCCAACTCGGTACAGAAACCCAAGCACTACCCCAAGACACCGGAAGGCCAACAAGCGCAGACCAACTATAAACTGGGTACGCAGTTGCCCTACTTGTTCATCGTCAACCGGCTCGCGCACTACATCAAAGTACTGCAGCGCGAGCAGATTGGTAGCTGGAAGGAGCGCAAAGACCTTGAGTCCGAACTGAACAAATGGATCAAGCAGTACGTCGCCGACCAGGAAAACCCCTCTGCCGATGTACGCAGTCGGCGCCCACTGCGTGCTGCAAGCGTCGAGGTGTCAGACGTCGCGGGAGACCCAGGCTGGTATCAGGTTTCGCTCGCCGTGCGCCCGCACTTCAAATACATGGGCGCAAATTTCGAGATCTCGCTCGTCGGCAGGCTTGATACCCAATGAGTGGGTTTTTCGATCGCCTGGTGGCGGATCAGTTCGCGAGCCAAGCGCCTTCCAGGCAAGAGAGCGCTTCGCAGAAGTTTGCCGCTATCAAGCGCCATTTGGAAACCTTGCTCAACGCTCGCCAGGGCTGCTCGCAAAGCAGCCCCGACTTGGGCCTACAGGATTTCAATGGACACGATGCCAGTAGTGGCGACCTGCTTAAGCAGGTGAGCGCGGATATCCGCCGCGCCATCCAGCGCTTTGAGCCACGTGTACAGGTGCGAACACTCAAGGTCGTCCCGGATGCCAATGCCCCGCTGGAGCTGCATTTCAAGCTGGACTGCATCGTGCTGGTCAACAACCACGCGCAGCAGTTGCAGCTTGAACTCCTGGTCAACGGCCATAACCGCCACACCCGAGTGAGGTAACCCATGTCGCTCAAGGATCGGTTCAACGAAGAGTTGCGTTACCTCCGTGAGCTGGGAAACGACTTCGCCCAGGACAACCCGCAACTGGCCCGCCTGCTCGGCAACGGTGCCAGCGACCCCGATGTCGAGCGGCTGCTGGAGGCATTTGCATTTCTCACGGCAAAGTTGCGCCTGAAACTGGAAGACGACCTGCCTGAGCTGACGCACCCCATGCTGCAGTTGCTATGGCCGAACTATCTGAGGCCCCTTCCGAGCGCCACGATTATCCGGTTTTTGCCGCGCCAGCAAGCGCTGAGCCAGTCCCATGGCATTTCCAAGGGCGCACGACTGTTCTCCAAGCCTGTAGATGGGGTGCAATGCGAATTCCGAACCTGCACGAACGTGAGCATCCACCCGTTCGAGATCGAGCGAATCAGCACAACACAAACTCTCGACAGCTCGGTGGCGCGAATCGGCCTACGAACGCTGGTCGAGCGGCCGCTGAACACGCTCGGCTGCGCCAGCCTTGATTTCCATCTGAGCGCGGATGCCCAGACGGCTCGAACGCTGTACCTGTGGATCGCCCAGTATCTCAAGCATGTCACTGTAACGATCAATAGCCAAAGCCGCCGGCTACCGGTCGGCTGCATCGCTTTCCCAGGCTTTGGCCCAGAGGAAGCACTACTGCCCTATCCCCAGAACGTATTCGACGGCTACCGGATTCTGCAGGAATACTTTGTATTCCCCGAGCGTTTCCACTTCTTCAGCGTAACTGGTCTGGAGAAGATCTGGCCCGCCCAACCCGCTCAGCAAGTGTGTATTGAACTTCACTTCACCCGCCAGCTACCTGACTCATTACGGGTTGGCAATGCTGACCTGTGCCTGTTCTGCACACCGGCCGTGAACCTTTTCAGCCACAGCGCCGAGCCCATCGACCTGTCCAGCCGGCACGCCCAGGTTGAGCTTACGCCCAAGGGTGAGGCACGGCACGCCTATGAAATATTCAGCGTCGATCAGGTCATCAGCACCCGAACGACCACTGATGGCAGGGCCGGTGAACACCTTCGCACGTTCCGCCCCTTTGAGTCATTCGCCCATGAGATCGAGCATGTGCAAGGACGCACGGCACTCTATTATCGCTACACACTGGAAGACTCCCTGCGAGGCGATGGGGTAACACACCGCATCGCATTTGTACGTGCAGACGCCAATGCCTACATCGGCGAGCTGGAAACGGCGTCCATTGACCTGACCTGCACCAACCGCGACCTACCGCTGGCGCTGGGCATCGATGACATCAATCTGATTTCCGAGGTTACACCGCCGCTGGCCACCTACAGCAACCTGTCGGTACCCACCCGCCCCTATCGGCCGGTACTGGACGGCCAACTGCAGTGGGCGCTGATTTCAAACATGTCGCTCAACTACCTGTCACTGCTCTCCGCCGAACCGCTAAAAGCGGTGATTTGTGCTTACGACTTCGCGGCCCTGCACGACATCCAGCACACCCGCACTACCCGCAAGCGCCTGGACGGCATCCGGGGTGTTCATACAGAACCTCTGGACTGGTTGATCAACGGCCAGCCTGTTCGGGGTTTGCGCACGCAATTGGAACTGGACCAAACCGCGTTTCTTTGCGAAGGCGACCTGTACTTGTTCGGCTGCGTCCTTGCGCACTTCTTCGCGCTGTACGCCAGCATCAATTCCTTCCATCAACTGGAAGTGATCAATACCACCAACAACGAGCGCTACACATGGCCAATCCAGACCGGCAAGCAACCGCTGATCTAGCCGACAAGCTGCTCGCCGTGGCGCACCAGTACAACTTTTTCCAGTTGCTGGAGCGCCTGCATGGCCTGCACGGGGATGACCTGGAGCCACGTTGGCCGGCTCAGGCCACCCGGCTACGCGTACGGCTTGCCAGTGACCCGCGGCTTAACTTCCCTGTCTCCGACATTTACAACGCCGAGCACATGCCTGGGGCAGCAGAGCGCTACCGCGTGTGCGCCACGTTCATGGGGCTGCACGGCACAGACTCACCTTTGCCCTCCTATTACCTGGAGCAAGTAGCTTATGAACATGCGCAGGGCATCGGTGTCCGGCCAGCATTCTTCGATTTCTTCAATCACTACATGCTCAGCCTGCTGCACCGTATCTGGCGCAAATACCGCTATTACATTCGCTTCCAGCCAGGTGCTAGCGATGGTTTCTCGCAGTATATTTTTGCCCTGATAGGGTTGAACGACAAACAATTGCGCGGTCATACGGCACTGCCCTGGAGCCGACTGCTCAGCTTTGCTGGCGTGATTGCCAGTCGCAGCCGTGCACCCGGAACGGTCGCCGGCATCATCGCGCATTGTTTCGACCTGACGCGTGTGCATATCCGCGAGTTCGAGACCCGCATGGTCTGCACCACGGCAAGGCAGTTGGTTAGCCTGGGGCGATGCAACGGCGAGCTGGGCAGCAGCTTCATGGTAGGCAGCCGCACACGCACACGCAGCAGCAAGTTCACCATCGTGATCAGCGACCTTGCCCCCGCGCAGTTGCATGACTTGCTGCCCAGCGGGATCAATTTCAGCCGCTTACGGGCGTTGATCGACTTTTTACTGCGCGATGGTCTGGCCTACGACCTGGAGCTGCGAGTCAAGCAGAACGCACTGTCGCCGTTCTGCTTGCACCGTGCCAATGGTGCATACCTGGGCTGGACCAGCTTCATCGATGACAGCCACGGCCATGTCAGCCCTGTCGTGCGATTCCGAGGGCGCTCATGAAGACCCTGACCTTGAGCGTCATCAACCTCGACCAGCTACAGCACGCCATCAGTGGCCGCCACTCATTCGATTGCGCAGGCGGCACCATCGGCAGTGACGGCACTACGTGGCAAATCAATGATCGCGACCACTCTGTCGCACCCCTCCACTGCGAAATTCGGTGGATCGAGGGGGGGTTCTGTGCACTCGACCGTTGTGGGCGTACTTATCTGAATGACAACAGCCAGAGTTTGGGGCCGCTGACCGCAAGGCGGTTACTTGAGGGTGACCGACTGCGCATTGGCGGCTATTGGCTGCGAGTTCAGTTTGCACAAGCCGATGCGCGATCGCTGGGGTATCTGCTAAGCGCTGAGCAGAGCACCCTGGACCACTGGTTGCTGGATGCTCCGGCCGAACCATGGGAACGCTCGGCAGCCGCTACTCCGTTAGCCGCAGACATCTGCTCGATGTTCGAACCAGGCATTGGCAATGATCCTTTGGCAGCATTCGATGCCGCACAGCACACCGCTCTGGAGCGCCTGATCGCAGGAGAGCACTCATGAAACGCCTTTCGCTCTCTGGTGCTCTGCTAATGACGCTAATCGCACTGTCGGGCTGCAACGCTCTGAGCAAAATTGGCCAGGTAATCATGGACCCCTCGTTGCCCGTGGGGCCACCGAAGGATCACCCGACGCTCATCGCCTTCAGCATCAATGCCAGCCCATCACTCAATAGCAACCCGAGCAGCCTGCATGTAGCGCTGGAGCTGGAGCTGGAGCCTGTCCTGGAGCCCAGCCCCTATGCCGTTAGCCTGAGCGCAGGCGACCCCTATGGGCTGATCGAAAAAGTCGGTGCCTTGTACGAACACCTCCAGGCACAGTTCCCCGCGATGTCGCCCGCCGATGATTTCTCGGGTGATAGTGATGACCTGGCGCGCTCCCCGATGGAGGAGAGCACCCCAGGCAGTTATGACGACCCGAGCGTAGCACTGACCCTACCGCAACAGCGCACTACAGGCATCGAACCCGTCGCTACGCCGATGGCTATCAAGATCCTGCAATTGAGCGATGACTCGCTGCTGCGCAACAGCGTGTACGAACAGCTGGACAAGGACCCTGCCGCAGCGCTGAGAAGTACCTACGTCCGCGATGACGATTACCTGCTTAGCCCTGGCCAGTTCAAGTTCATACCTCTTGCACCTATCGAGCCTGAAACCCGGTTTGTTGCAGTGATAGCGGACTACCGAAGCCAGGAAGACGCCGCCTGGAGCCAAGTGCTGCGCATTCCGCCCCGCGGCCACCAGATCATTCTCTCAGTGCTGCTTACCGACACACAGCTCCTGCTGAAACAGGAGGACTGATGGCACCTCCCATGCTGCCATTCTCGCCCACTCACATTGACACGGAGCGCCCATGAGTTCACGTAATCCCGTCCTGTGGCCTGAAGGCCTGTTTGTTAAACCACAGCACCTGCAACAAGCTGGGCGTGCCGCTGAAGCGGCCTTGCACCAGCGCCTGGGCAGCCTGACTGCGGCATTTTATGGCTTCAGCGAGCTGCAGCTTAACGACGAGTACCTGAGCCTGGGCAAGGTCGCCATCACCCGGGCACGGGGCATCATGCCGGATGGCACGGTCTTCGATATCCCGGCCGATCTGCCACCGCCGCAACCCCTGGAGATCGACGACCACGGCAGTAATGACAGCGAAATTTACTTGTGCCTGCCACTGCGCACGGAAGGCGGCCGTGAGGTGAGCTGGCCCGGTGAGCCCGCCAACTTACGTTTCTGTGCGCAAACTCAGGAAATTAAAGACACTCACAGCGCTGACGGCGACCTGGTGCAGGTTGACCTGGCGGTGCCCAATCTGCAACTCAAACGCAAGTCCGATGACAGCAGCGCTTACACGCGGCTGGCGTTGGCCCGGATTCTGGAACGGCGCCCAGATGGCAGCCTGTCGCTGGATGAGGGCTTCTATCCCACCAGCGTTTGTGTACGCGCAGTGCCTGCACTGCAACGCTTTCTGGAGGAGATCACACACTCTCTACGCGAGCGCGCACGTAACCTTGCTGCCCGTATCGGCGCTTCCGGGCAGTCTGGTATTGCCGATATTCGTGACTTCAACCTGTTGCAGGCCATGAACCGGTGGTGGCCTTGCTTCCAGCACTTGGCCAGGCAAGGCCAGATACACCCTCAGCAGCTGTATCTGTGCATGAGTCAGGCCTGCGGTGAGCTTGTGACGTTCACCGACGAAAGCAGGCTGCCGCAGGAGTATCCCGCCTACCACCACACCGCACTGCGCACATCCTTCAAACCACTGGAGGAGACGCTGCGGCGGGCACTGAGCACGGTCCTACAGCCTCGCGCAGTTTCACTGCCGTTGGAAATGCTCGATTACGGCTTGCTGACAACCACGATGGACGACCGCCGCCTGCTCCACGAAGCCGATTTCGTTCTGGCGGTGCGAGCGGATATGCCACCGCCAACATTGCGCCAACTGTTCGTACAAAAAGCCAAGGTGGTACCTCTGGAATCGCTGAATGAGGTGGTGCCGTTGCAACTGCCGGGGATTCCACTGATACCGCTACCCGTAGCGCCTCGGGATCTGCCCTTCCATGCAGGGTTCACGTACTTCGAGCTGGACCGCCGCGCCTCAGCCTGGGCAAGCCTGGAGGCATCCAACGGCTTCGGCATCCACGTGGCAGGTGAGTTCCCGGCGCTTGAACTGCAGTTCTGGGCAATCAGGAGCGAGTGACGTGAACACAGAAAACACGCGGGTATGCGAAACCGGTCGGCAGAGCTGCCCCCCGTTGGGTGGCACCCTCATCACAGAGCTGTCAGCACCGAAGGGCGCTGAACCCCATAACCCCGCTCCTTCCAGCGAGTCCATACCGCCGAGCTACGCAGCCGACCCCGATTTCCAACTGCGTGGTGGTTACAAAAACCTGATGCTGGATGCTGCCTCGCCTCTGTTTGGCCTGGTGATACGCCTGCGGACGCTGGATGCACTGCCCAACATCCAACAGGTGCACCAACAGGTACGCAACCAGATCGAAAATGCAAGAGAGGAGATGCGCCAGCACGGCTATGAACACGCGCAAATGCTGGCGTACTCCTACGGCCTTTGTCTGTTCATCGACGAAGCTGTCATGGAGAGGCCTTGGGGCAAGACCAGTTGCTGGAGCCAGGAGCCCCTGCTTAGCGTCTTCCACGACGAAACCTGGGGTGGGGAAAAAGTCTTCACGGTGCTCTCGCGGCTGATGCAGGAGCCGCAACGGTATCGGGACGTCCTGGAGTTCATGTACTTCGCACTGTGCCTGGGCCTGAAGGGTAAGTATGCCATCGCCCCCAGAGGCGAAGAGACCCTGAACGCGCTGATACGCCAGTTGCACGGGGTCATTCGCGAGCTGCGGGGCCCTGCGCCTGAAACCGTCTGCGACCCCTACACCAATGTCGCTCCAAGCAACTTCCGCATGGGTCGGCAATGGCCATGGTGGAGCCCCCTGGCTGGCTGCACCGTGGCCATGGCGGTGGCTTATGGCATCTACAGCTATCGCTTGCACCTTATTACCACTGAGGTGCTGGAGTCGCTGAACGGCATTTTGCAGCAGTAGAGAACCGGGACAAGGCTCAAGAGACTTCAAAGCATTGGCAAGGTGAATGCCTTGCTGAAAAGCCCATCGTTTCCGATGGCCACGCGGCTCTGAGTACGCGTGTTTATCCACATGGACGCAGGAGAGACTGCCATGCCAACACCCGCTTACATCAAAATTGAAGGCCAGACTCAAGGCAACATCACCGCAGGTGCCTTCACTGCCGACTCGGTGGGCAACGTGTTCGTCGAGGGCCATGAGGACGAGATCCTGGTGCAGGAAATCAGGCACCAGGTAACTGTACCCACCGATCCGCAAAGCGGCCAGCCCGCCGGCCAACGCGTGCACAAACCCTTCATCTTTACCAGCTCGCTGAACAAAGCGACACCCTTGATGTATCAGGCCTTGGCCAGTGGCGAAATGCTGCCGAGCGTAGAGGTAAATTGGTACCGCACCTCGGTGGAAGGCAAACAGGAGCATTTCTTCACCACCAAGCTTGAAGACGCCACCATCGTTGACATCAATACGGTGCTGCCACACGCCCAGAACGCAAAAAATGCGAACTACACACAACTGATCGAAGTGGCGATGTCCTATCGCAAAATTTCCTGGACCCACGTAACTGCCGGAACCGAAGGTTCCGATGACTGGCGTAAACCAATCGTCTGAGCCGGCTGATCATCCCTGGCAGGCGCGCCCTGCTGGGGGTTTTGGAACATGCAGACGGCGGAGGGTGCCTATGCCTAGCCAATCTGATTTGCGTTACAGCTTCCAGCCGCTGGGCGGCAGAGCTGAATTCGAAGTGGTGTCGTTTGAACTTCGTGAGGGCATCAGCACGCCCTTTCAGCTCGACCTGAAACTGATCAGCTTTGAACATGATATCGACTTCGGCCAGCTACTCGACAAACCGGCGCTGTTCACACTCTGGAATAGCGAGCGCCCGGTACGTCACGTACACGGACTGATCAGCCGTTTTAGCCAGGGCGAAAGTGGCTTCTACCGCACCTATTACCACGCGCTGGTGGAGCCTCAGCTTGCGCGGGCAAGCCTGCGCTCCAACTGGCGCATCTTTCAACAAAAAACAGTCCCGCAGATTATCGAGCTGATGCTCAAACGCCAGGGCATCGATCAGTATGAGCTGCGTGCCAGCACGGATCACCGTGTCCGCGAATTCTGTGTTCAGGCGGGCGAGACTGACTTGGCATTCATCGCACGGCTGGCTGCCGAGGAAGGCTTTGTCTACCGCTTCGCGCACAATGAAAAACACCACCGGCTGATCATCTCTGACCGAGTACAAGCATTCGGCCTGATCAGTCATGGGGCCGTCACAACGCAAGAGGACGGCCAAGGCGCTAACGACGATGGCGAAGCTCTAGACCCCAACACCGTCCTCTATCACACCAACAGCGGTGGCGACCAGGCGAGGCCGTGCCTGCGGCACTTGCACTACAGCGAGCAGGTGCGCACTGCGCGCCAGGTGCAGCGCGACTACACATTTACCCACCCAGCCTATCGCCAGGAACACACAGCGTCCGGCCCTTTTCTGCAACATCAATCGAACGACTACGAGCGCTTTGACTACCCGGGCCGCTACAAACGCGACGCCGTCGGTAAGCCGTTTACAGAAAACCGCATCACTGCGCTACGCCATGATGTACGCATCGCCGAGGTTAAGGGCGATGACATGCGCCTGCAACCGGGCCTGAGCTTCACTCTGATGGGCCACCCACGTGTAGACCTGAACGCCCACTGGCGGGTGAAATCGGTTATTCACACAGGCAGCCAATTCACCAGCCTGCAAGACGAAGCCGCAGGGGTGGATCAAGGTACTCGTTACCAACAGACCGCAATGCTGGTGCCAGGCAGAACTGAATGGCGCCCTGCCCCGCTGGAAAAACCCCGCGTTGACGGCCCGCACATGGCCACTGTGGTGGGGCCGCCTGGCGAGGAAATCTATTGTGATGAGTGGGGCCGGGTAAAGGTGAGCTTTCCCTGGGACCGTGATAGCAAGAACAATGAGTTCAGCTCCTGCTGGGTAAGGGTGTCACAAGGTTGGGCGGGTGGCAGTTGGGGTTGGATGGCCATCCCGCGGATCGGCCAGGACGTGATCATTCACTACGTGAACGGCGACCCAGACCAACCGATGATAACCGGCCGTACTTATTGCGGCGATCAGCTCCCTCCGTACGACCTGCCCGCCCACAAGACGCGCATGACCATCAAGAGCCAGACCCACAAGGGGAATGGGTTCAACGAGCTGCGTTTTGAGGATGAACTGGGCCAGGAAGAAGTATTCATTCATGCACAAAGAGACCAGAACAACGTTGTAAAGCAGGATGAAACCAGCCACATCGGCAACAACCGTAGTGAACGAGTAGATAACGACGAGTCCGTCACCATTGGCCGAAACCGCGCTACATCTGTTGGCAACGACCAACGAAACGAGGTGGGGCAGGACGCGTTTCTAAAGATTGGCCGGAACCATGAGGTTCACGTGGCTAAAGACCGCCAGGAGTTCGTCGGGAACCATAGACACGATCAGATCACTGCGGATCTTAACGTTCGCGTGGGTGGCAATGTTGAGCAATACGTGGAGGGTTATGTTGATCTGGAGGCACGCTCAGAAATACGTAACCGTACCCGACATTACACGATGCGGGCAGCTGAAACGCTCGTTATCCAAGGTCCTGGAGGGTCGATTCGCATTGACGACACTGGGATTACCCTGGACGGGTCCGTCATTCGGATCAATGGCCAACTCATCAAAACACCTACTGGCGGCGGTGCTACCTTCCCGATGGTGAGCGCTCCTACTGCAGGCCAGCCCCTCGACACGCTCTGCGGGCGACGGGCTGACGGCACTTGTCGATTGCCCAACTGCCCTTGCAAGCGGAGGGCAGCGCAATGATGCAGGCACTGTCGACGCCGGAGACTGGGCTTGATATCAGTCATCAGTGCCGGTTCTTACTGCTGATGACCCAAGCATTGGAATACTGGGCCTACATACCCGTGCCCTCGGAGGGCCCGTGGAAACCCGCCTACGCCCCCTCGATTCTCGACTTGATCAGCACAATAACAACACCGCCCCGACACGCCTGGATATGGAAACGCACCGCCATGGACGACCGTTATGATTTTGGTCCGCTGTTGTTGGACGTCTCTGAAACGCCCGAACTTCTGGCGCACGCAATCACTACCTGGATGCCGATGGAAGGTGCTATTGCAGTCGATGCAGAGGTGGAGCTTGGAACCTTAGGCCGACACTTATCCAGTTTGGCAACAGTGATGATGCCCGACCAGGGCAACGCCATCTTCCACTTTCAACCGGCGTACCTCTCACCTTGGCTCAATGCATTGACTGATGATAATCGTGCGCAGTGGCTCGGCCCCATTAGCCGGATGGCCTGGCGAGTCAATCATGGGCCCACGCATCAATGGGGTGCTATTGAACACACCCCAACTGAGCCCAGGGATTTGAGTAGCCCACCGCTTACGCTTCACACGCATGAACTTACTCAGTTGCAAGCTGGGTTGCATGAGCATTTTGTCCGCTCACTAGCACATGAAGTTTTGGCAGTACCTGCTTTCGCACACCGCGATCTGCCAGAAGTGCAGGCGTGGATTGAAAAGCTTCTGCCACAGATGAAGCGACTTAACTTCCGTGACGAGGACGTTGCGAGTCAGTTTATACGGCTGGTGGCCGCGCATATGTGGCTGATGAGCAACGACGAGGCGGCGAGGATTTATACAAACCCTGAAGAGTCTCCCCAAGCAAAGCTGCGTCAACTACAAGCGCTGATACAGCGTCAGGAGCACGCTGATGAGTGAATCCTACGTGAGCAGTGCCTCCTCTGCCCCGCCTTGCGGGGTACGCTTACCCATCTTGCCTGTGCGCTACGCGATCGTGCCACGCGACAACAACGCGTCACCCTTCCGCTATGCCGAAGCACCGTTCAAATTGGAACAAGGCTTCAGCCCATTGAAGCATTCCAGCTATACCCTGCGAGCGCTGCGGCCCGGCTACATCTATGTATTCATGAAAGGCGCTGCGAGTGAAAAGCTGGTCATTCACGAGTATGACGGTCAGGGTCACTACAAAGAATTGCGTTACAAAGCGCTTGAAGACTACAACCGTCGAGATCGCTATCTCTCAGGCATGTCGATGGGCTGGGTCTGGGCTGATGCCGATCCAAGCACTGCAAAAGAAGTATGGATCGCCTACAGCTCGCATTTGTGGACCAATGCCGCAACCGCGCGAATAACGTCCTCGATAGCCGCACGTAAACGACACATGGTTGCGCTGGACATGGCCGAGCTGACGGCGACTAATCAGGTGCATTCTGGCCAATCCCATGTACTGCCAGTAAGCGCCCTGCAAGAGCTGGTTGAGGACTTCAAGCCCGATCACCAGCGCATGTCACTCAGCTGGAGCAGTCATCCGGTAATGGAAAGTCTACCGGTAGCAAGCCTGACTGCAGCGGCGCGGGAGTATCGCTGGGTACAACCTAAGGTGCCGGTAGTCGTGGCACTGGCCGATGCCGAGGGCATGGCATTGGACCTTGGGCTAACTGCATCCGCCTACCAACATCAACTCAGTGACTTGCTACCGTCAGAGAATCTAGAGCATCCCAGCGCTGCACAAAGCTCGGATAAAGATTCCGTCCCCGTCTGTTACCAGCGAGACGTGGAGCAACTGAGCCCTGAAAGCCAAGATTTTCACCACCGCAACCTGATTGCCATTCTATTGAACAAGACGCTGGAAAGCTTGTACCCCGCTGATGCGCCAGCCGCACACCGGGTAGGCATTCACTTCAATGCGTCCGGTTCAGGTCAATCCCCAGCTGTCGCCAGGTACCGAGCCCTCACCCACCCAGATTACTCCCCAAACGGCGCACGTCTGGGGTTACGCATCGATACGGAAAAGTACTTCCGGTTTCTCGAGGAGCGCGAGCAACTCGACCAGCGCATCACGAGCTTACGTAACCAGGCGCTAGAGAGCAGCGATGACCATGATTGCTGGCTGGGCACTGCAGAGCGCGCGCATCTAGATGACCCCTACAGCCTGGCGGCAGCATTGGCGTGCTATGACCGGGATGAAGAGACGTCGGCCAGGGGGTTGGAAATCCTATTGGCACTGCTGATTGGACAGATGAGCCAGCCCCTAGTTGGAACTGAAGACCAGGATGCACGCTTCAAACGACTCGAACGTTGGCTGGACCAACACGACAGCCCACTTTATACAGCCTTGGCCCCATTTAACGCTTTCAAGGACAAGGCTGACGCGATCGGCAGCCTGCTCGGCGCTACTGATAACGTAATTGAGGGGTTGGCAGGCCGCTTCCCTGCCAGCGCGGGCTTCACAGATTTCACAGCCCAGGCGGTTAATGCAGTCGTGCTAAAGCGGATGCGTGGTAAAACACGCTGGGTAGCCAGCCGTAGTCTACGCCAACAAGTGCTCTTGGCTGCGCGTGAGGCCAATGCTGAGAAAGCGCTGGGCTTACTTGCTGCACGCTATCAGATAACCGACCAAGCGATCACGAACAATCCATTTAGCCAGGAGGTGGAGAAATACCTGAAAAAGGGGATGGCCAGTATTGAGGAAGTTAAAAAACTACGCCTCCATGGAAGTCGAACAGTCGCCCTAGAGCTGACCACTAGCCTCCATGTGAAACCTAAATTCATGGGGGTACTCACCTCAGCCGCTGGCGGCGGGCTCAATGCAGGTATGCTGTGGTTCAATGTTATAGCGATGAAGACTGCATATCATAGCTTGCAGAAAAATAATGACAATGAGTCCACTGCATCTTTCGCCGCATCGATTGTTGGCGTTATTGGCGCAGCGGCGGCAACATCTGTGAGTGCCCGAGCCACACAAAAATTGCTGATACTTAAATTAGGTCCATCACTTCCCGGCTTGGCATTTGGGAACGGTCTGGTAAAAGTTTTAGGTAGTAACGCATTTGCCAGGTTCTCAGGCTATCCAGCAATTGCATTGAGTTTTTTCTCGGACGCTTTAAAAGTAAGCCGTCAAATCGACAACGGAAATATTAAGGCTGCGATTTACACCGCAGCCAGTGGTTTAACCATCGGTGCGGGCTCCGTTATCGCGCTTGAAGCAGGACTCGCTGTTGCGGGCGTAACCTCTACCATTCCATTCGCCGGCTGGGCCGCTGCGGGATTGGTTGTGCTGGGTACTGCAATCGTCATGGGTGGTATTTACCTCCAGGCCTTGGCTCATGAACACATTCACCAACCAATTGAGCTCTGGGCTGCGAGATGCATATTTGGAAATCGATTGAACGACGGTGAGCGTCGAATTGAGATTATTTTAGACCACGAAAAAAAATTGCCTGCCTTTCGCTCAATTCAAGAAGAAATCAAGTCATGGAACGAGCAGCTCTTCTGCCCTAGATTGCTCTCAGCAGAAGAAATTTTGAGCCTAGGAGTTCCACAAATCGGCACTCAATGGCACTCTACAAATACATCGAGCTTGCCGGATTGGGGCGTTTTCTATTACCGCAACACAGCTGCCAATTTGGTAGCGGCCGAATTCGCCGTATTTCTGCCCGGCTTTGTAATCGGCTCAAGTGAATGGTCGGCCAGTTTGGATGAAATAAAAAATGATAAAACCCAAAGCGCTGTCACTGCAACCCCTACAGCGCATATAACTGATAAAGGAATTATTCTGCACTTTGCAACAAAGCTTGAAAGATGCGCGTTCAATTTCATTACACATTCTGTACAAGCCAAATAAAGCACTTGATAACAATTATCATTCAGAAAGAACGTTTACCCTCGGAGAACAGCGATGACCACTCACTGGCTATTTCAGTCAAGCGATTGCTCTGGCTACAAACCCGCCATCCGCGGGCAGCTCATCAGTTTATCAAATAACACTTTATGCTTGAGAAACCCGTGGGTGACAGATTCGGTTTTCATGGGAAAAATATACTGCGCAATGACGTTATGCTTAATTGTGGGCTTTGGTTATATTCTAATCCCAGGTAATAATTGGAAAAGTTATCTAGTGGACCCAATACTGTTTGGGTTGACTCTTTTTTCACCTTTCATTTTCTTCCCCTTCCTCCTCTACCGCATCTGGTTCATCAAGCGCCTGTCCTGCATCTGCTTCAACCGCTCCACTCAAAAAATCTACTACCGACGCCTCAGCAAAACGCTAGTCTTCGACTGGCACAACACAGGCGGTGGTGTTTTCAAGCGCATTGAAAACGGTGGCGCATCCTTCACCAAAATGTACGCCCTCGCCTTCGCGCCTTACCGTGAAGATGGCACGCTCCACCAAAAGGACTGCCTTTGGGTGGACAGTAACGAGCCCACCGAATCCGACATCCAGTACGTGGCCGAGGTTTGGGAGTATCTCCGCCACTTCATGGAACATGGTCCAGCTAAGCTTCCCGCACCGGGTGAGCCTGACTGGTGGCATAAACCACTTCACGCCATTTGCCTGACGCCAGCCGAGGCCTGGCGGCACTATGCGCCTTGGCGAACCGGGGAACCTGGAGAGATGCAGGGCAAAAAGAACTGGCAGTTGCCGTTCTGGGCTGTGTTATTCCCCTACAACCTGACGCTAGCCATTTGCTGGTGTGGCGTTTGCTGGCTGTTCAATGTCAAAGCAGCAACCCCTCCCCCCGAGGCCTTCGAGCTAGCCCCCGGTCCTGCCAGCAAAAGGAATGGCAAATGAGACCTATCGGGCTCATCGATCACGGCCACAGCTGCCCGATTTACGGTGAAGGCACGGTGGGAACAGGCGCCAGCGCTAAGCTGGTTGATGGCAGAGCCGTGGCACGGGTAGGCGACCGCATCACGTGCGGGGTCATGATTGAAACGGGTGATCCGCCGATCGTGTCCCGAGAAGTGGTGTAACTGAACCAACCGAATGCGTCCTGTGGGCGAAAGAGAGTGGTCATCGTGGTTCTTGGCTAACGTTGAGTTTGCGAAGACCTAACACTCACCATGGAAACCACGATGACCAAGCCCACTATCGCACTGACCGAGTTGGTTGAGAAAGGGGCAGACGCTGATCTGCTCAAGCAAATGATCCAGTTCGTTACCCAGCGCATGATGGAGTTCGATGTCGAAAGCCTGTGCGGCGCCGGCTTCGACGTTAAAAGCCCTGACCGGATCAACAGCCGCAACGCCTACCGGGATCGCCTCTGGCAAACCCGCGCTGGCGATGTCGATCTCAAGATCCCGAAACTGCGTCAGGGTAGCTATTTTCCCGGCTTTCTTGAGCCTCGTCGTACTGCCGAGAAGGCCATGGCGGCGGTGATCCAGGAAGCCTATATCCAAGGCGTTTCAACGCGTTCGGTGGACGAGCTGGTCAAGGCCATGGGCATGACCGGCATTTCCAAGAGCCAGGTGTCACGGCTGGCTGGCGAGATCGATGAACGCGTCCACGCCTTCCTTGATCGCCCTTTGGAAGGCGACTGGCCTTACCTGTGGATCGACGCCACTTACGTCAAGGTGCGGGAGGCCGGACGCATCGTCTCGGTCGCCGTAATAATTGCCGTGGCCGTGAACACTGATGGTGGCCGCGAAGTCTGGGCATGCGGGTTGGGCCGTCGGAGGCCGAGCCGTTCTGGACGGACTTCCTGCGAAGCCTTATGCGGCGGGGCTGCGTGGCGTGAAGTTGGTCATCTCCGATGCCCACGAAGGTTTGAAGGCTGCGGTTTCCAAGGTCTTCAACGCGACCTGGCAGCGCTGCCGAGTGCATTTCATGCGCAACGCCATAGCCCATGTCGGCAAGGGCCAGCGCACGATGGCAGCGGCGCTTCTGCGCACGGTTTTCGCCCAGGATAGCCGCGCTGAATGCCACCAACAGTGGCGCTTAGTTGCAGACCAACTGCGCGAGAAGTACCCCAAGATCGCAACACTCATGGACGGGTGCGAGGACGAAGTGCTGGCGCACATGGCGTTTCCCAAAGCGCATCGACAGCAATTGCATAGCACCAGTCCACTGGAGCGGCTCAACGCAGAGATCAAGCGCCGCACCGACGCCGTGGGCATCTTCCCCAACGATCCCGCGATCACAAGGCTGGTAGGGGCGATGCTGCTGGAGCAGAACGACGAATGGTGCCTGCAACGGCGATATATGCAGTTGGAGGCCTTTGAATCCGTCAGCGATAATCCACAGGCCAAGCTGTCGGCCGTGATCAACTAAACAGCAAACTCAGTGGCCAGCGCCGTGATGAGTTACACCACTTCCTGGGACACGATCCCTGCGGGCCAATACAGCAGTGTGTTGAGTGCATCGGCTGCAGGGTTTTCTGCTGTCCCCTCCTTGTTGAATGCCGATGGCAATCAGATATTTACCGTCCAGCGTGGTTGTGAGCCCTTCATACTTGCTTGCCTGCTTGCTTGAGTGTCTGGCTATCCAGGTACCAAGGCTGCCCAGCCAGCGGATTTTGATCGTCCAGCCCGATTGTAAAAATGGCAGGGTCACCAGGGTTGGGCATCTGCTTGTCGTTTGCCAGTACCACCTGCTTGTGCGAGTATAAGTCGAGCCTCAGGCGATCGTTTGATCGCGACCTGCTTTTAGCGTGGGTCGGCGTGAAGATATCTGCGATTCACGTCCCAAGCTTCATTTGATACTTCATAATACTTGGCCATCGCAGAATTTCTCTGCGTAGATGGCTGAAAAATTTACAGAATTTTGGCTTTCAGGGCACAGCAGTCCAGTTTGTCGGAATCTCAGATAGCACCTAGACCAAAAATATGAGTGGTAGTTGCGAAACACCACATTAGGCCACCGCGACTGCGGTCTGGCGCGTGAGCGGCGGGCTCGTTAGATCGCCCTTTTTGCCGGCGCCACAAGAGGCTCGGGTGGCGGGCATGGCAGTTTAGTCGATCATCAGGTTTATAAATCGATGCACTTGCGGCGCGACGGATGACTTTCTCGGGACTTAGTACAAAACCTGATAATTTTGTCAGGTGACAAAAGGCGATCCGAGCCGCAGCATCCGATTCAATGACTTTGCGTAGCAAATCTGACCGCCCACTAATCAGGAAATCAGCCATGAGTCGCTTCCTGGATGCTCGTATCGAAGGTTATAACAAAAGTGTTATCGACAGCGCAGGACTGACGAGAGGTCAGCGAATTCGTGTTAACGGCGATGGCTGTTGGTTTCTGGAGGCCGAGTCCACCCAGCTCCGCGTTCTGTATGTGGATAAGAATGGCAAATTTACTGAGGACTATGCTCACCGTTATCCCGTCACCTTGAGTTATGCGAGCATTTCAACGATCTCCGAGGTACCGCGCGCATCGATCAGCTTAGAAAGTCAAGACCCTTCTCACTATCAGCGGCTGGTACGAACCTATCAAGCGGGTTTTGCTGATCTGACCCGTGCAGGCGCCAAACTCGTAACACTGGACGGCATCGAAGAGCAATCAATACGGAGCGTGCCTGTATTGATTGAAATCAAGCCCGATGTGGTCGACACTCCCGACGCGATATATGGATATGGTGGGGCACTCGCCGACACGTATGGCGTTCTTTGTTATATGGATGCACCTCCATCCATGAACAGTACACACGTCAGCGTCTCGAGCGATCATATACTTGAAGAGTATGCATTTTCACTCGGCAGGGCTTATAGCATTATCAACCACTTTATAGTAGCGCCCATCGATAGCGTCAAGAAATCGAACATCCACGCCATTTACACATTGACGGACCTGCCTGAACTCGCCGATCTCAAGACGCTGTTGGTGAGGCGCGCTCAAACACGGAGCGCGCTGATTGCCGCAGGTGCGA
Organism: Pseudomonas sp. S36; assembly: GCF_016647875.1. Taxonomy (NCBI): domain Bacteria; kingdom Pseudomonadati; phylum Pseudomonadota; class Gammaproteobacteria; order Pseudomonadales; family Pseudomonadaceae; genus Pseudomonas; species Pseudomonas sp. S36. Next base: position 35,036 of record NZ_JACVVG010000004.1, read on the forward strand.
TCAGCGTAGAGCGCGCTCAGTGGGCAAAATTGATCGATCGATCAGGCCCCTTTCTGGTGGAACTCCACTCACCAGAAAATTTGGCGTCTTTTGATTGGGATGGAAAGGAAACAGTCTCGGTTGAACAAGTGGCAACGGCTTATGATGGCACGTTTGGCATGATCAGCAATATTGAGAGTTGGTCAGCATCTGAAGGCAGTCTGCAGGTCACCTGTGATCAAAGCACAAAAAAAATATATGAAGCACTCGTCACTCAGGTGGACGCTGCTTCGCGCTATGCGACGGTCGAAGACATTTCACTTGGTTGGGATAGTATAAAAGCCATCTACCGTATCGCCGATAAGTTGGAGCACGCCCCCCAAGAACGTGTACTCACCTGGTGGGGGAAAGCGAAACACCAGCTGATAATGATACCCTCCCGAACATGACTGGCTTCGAGCCTGCGCAGCTTGGCGCTGGCCAGGAGGTCTGGCGTAGCTTGAATTACCTGCTCGCGGATCGGGATTTGCAGGTTGATGAATACCTTCACGCCTGGGTCATCAATGAAACCGATGGAAGCATTGTCAAGCACGTGGCATGGAAAGCCACAAAGGCAACTTTAGCATTGGCCAACTGGCCAGAGGATTTTTTAAAAGCTGTCAATGCTGCTCCAGTTGACCCCCAGGGTTACAAATGGCTGTGCGCGGGTCATTTGACCGCAGCAGGTGAGCTGAGTGTGGCCAAGAGTGGCAGCCCTACCACGGCGGCTTTCACCGCGCTCACGTCCACCGGCAAAGATAAGCTCAACCGACTTTGGGTCTATGGAAACGGGCTGCGGCTTTTCACCAATGCTCCGTTCGTGGCCAATCAGGTCATTGTTAGTCGACTGTCCGATAGCCCCCCGCCGCCAGGTGAAAGCATTTCGGTGCAAGTGCGCGATCGTACTTCCTTGCGTTTGTATGAAACCTATCTGTTCGAGCCACCAATGGACCCCAAGCTTTCCAGCGACCCCAGCGCCACTGCAGCCGTATGGAGCAAGGGGCTGTGTAGCTACATCAATGCAAAGTGCCAGGATAGGCGTTACGGGCTACTGCGGGCGGGCGTACTGGGCAGTGATGGCGTCACCATTGAACCCGCCGAAAAAGGTAATGCCTTATGTGTTGCACAACACGCTGACGTGTCAGTGGAACTGGACTCGATGGTTTGGCAGAAGTACCGCACAGCCACTACGTTCACGCCACAGCCAGGGTCCGTCATCCAGATCCTGCTCTATGATCGCTATAGCGCGGTGCAACTGCCCGGCTCCCCTCTGCGGTACACAGTGAAAAGTACCGACGCTACAACAGCGAAATGTCTTGAATCACTCGCTCAGGCACTTCACGCATCGGACTTGGGCGAGTACCTACGCCTAGGCACGCTTGAGTCGGCGCAAGGCAAACCTACTGGCACCGAAGACTGGATGCTTTGGCATATGCCTTTACCTGTCAGGGTAGTGGTCACGGGTGTACCCGGGTTGACTAGTGACTATGAGCAGGCGCTTGAGACGCCAGAAGGGCAGCCACTAACGCTGGGTGGACTGCACGAAAATTTCAAGGAAGGACTGATGCTGGCACTGAGTGACCGCTGGACCGGGCAAGTCATGGATTCCTGGAGCTTCACGCAGGCAGTAGATGCATCGGACGCAGAGACCGACGCTGCGCGCTTTACGAAGTGGGTCAATGGGTTGGGTGAGCTGGTCGTACCGAGCTTTGCGATGTGGGGTACGCATTCAGCGCTCCTGACCAAGCCAGACATAGAGGCCAGCGACTTGGCCGATCAATCCCTATGGTTACCCACGGACGCTGAAGTTGTGCTGGTTGCTCACCGTCTCATCGCAGCGCCTTCATACAAGCCCAGCAAGCCGCCAACGCTCGAACAACGAATAATTTACAAGCGCAACCGGCTGATATGGGAAGAGGCACAGCATTACAGTTACTACAAGGAATGGCCTACCGAGACGAATTATTCGGAACAGTTTTCGAAGATTTTAAATTGGGAGGGTGATGTTCTTACCCCTCGCGATAGAAGTGAAATACGGCCTCGCTATAGAAACTACCCAACCTCTGTCCAGACGGTTACTTATGCCGACTTTCAATTTAAAGGTCCATCAGCCAATACACCCGTACTGGTGGCGTCCAGGCTTGCACGGGACGATTTTTTTTATGCGCGGAATGATGTCTGGCAACTTCAATACTCATCCGACCATGTCACCCAGCGTCTGGCAAGCAGTGAGGGCCACGTTGTCGTTCAATTTAACAAGCCAGATCACGACTATCTTTACCTATTGGGCGTACTGAGAGTTACTCAGGCGTCCTGTAACAATGAAAGCTCGAATGAGAAAAAGATGAGCCGCTCCGTAAGGGAGGCGATGCGGAGTGGGTGGTTTGATGCCACTGTAAAAAAACTCAGCAGCATCGATGCGTTGAGGCCTCAAGATACAGCTTGCTTGAAACAGGCCGACGAACTGATCTCAGAGTTGGCAAATACGGAGCTGCTGGCAGCAATCAGGTACTATAAAATCGCTGTGCTGCGTCACGCGAGCCGAGAGGACCGTGAATGGTTGAAAAGTAATTACAATGTTGGTTTATCTACAGGTCGGTCAGCGTTTTATGATCTTCCTTTGGTGACAGCATTAAAGGACAGCCTAGATGTTGCAGCATCCCAGGCAAGTCGAGATGAAATAAACGAAATTTTTGACAAGCTCGCCACACTGCCGGCAACATCACCTGAGTTTTCGAGCATAAAATCCAAACTTCTTGAACTTGCTAGGTATATGGTGCTCGGAGAGGATAAGACGCTCTCTGAAGCAACCTGGACCATCCTACAAGCTTTAGGCAAATTGAACATTACACATGAGTCGCTACTCGTTCAATTACTCTGCGGTGAACAGAACCCAGACCAGCATCACCTTCACCTTCAATTAACGCCAGCGGCCTGGTCTAAAGGAGTTCGCATCATTGACTACTCTGCGGACCTTTCTCCAGACATACGCCGTCTCTATGAGCTTTCACCGAACTTGCGTTCCTGGAACGGAGGCATTCACCTTTACATACCTGAAGGGGCAACGCTCGATCGCACCGATGGATTGTGCAGCGCCAGCTATATCAACCGCTCAGGCATCACCCCCGCCTTCAAGAATACAGTGTATTCACACGGGGCCTTGGAGCCCATGCCACTCACCATCGAAATGCCGTTCAAAGGCCGCACCTTCATCCCCAAGGACTCGCTTTGCGCCGACTACGCCGGCACCCTCGGTTCCGAGCTCTATGATGTCAGCGGTGCCAGCGAAAATGGTGTCGATAGCAAAACAGGCCTGTTTCACGCCCATTACCCCATGGGCGTCATACGCGGACTGGCAGGCAAAGGGCCGGAGCTTGACCTGACCCTGCATTACGCCGCCACCCGTGCCAACGAAAGTGCGTTGGGCGACGGCTGGGCATTTCGCTTCAGTGTTTACGACAACCGCCTCCACCGGTTGACACTTCATAGCGGTCAGACCATTACCCTGACTGACAAACACGTCGATCAAGCGAAAGGTAAAAAACGGCTGACCATCAATGGCATTACGCTCACCGGTGCCACGGGCAATCACGGCGCTTTGACCAGCTTGACCGTCGTGTTCCCAAGCGGGCGCAGTGAAATCCTGGCCAAGCCCGACCCTCATGATGGCAAGGAAGCAAGCGAAAACTACAAAGCAGCTTTCGTCAGCAAGGCAAAAAAACTCAAAGAAAACCTTGAGCAATGGCTCAAGGAGTCAGGTGTCAGCAAAGAGCAAAAAGAAACGCTACAGGCCAAAATCCAAGAGCTGAGCAAGCTCGAGAGCGATATCAAGCGCAAGGCGTATCTCCTGGTTCCTCGCAGTATCACGGCATCGCAAGGCGGTGTGCTCACGTTGTCCTGGGAAGGTAAAGAAGGCCACGTGCACTTGCAGCATATCGCTGATGGCGACATCAAGCTAATGATCGCCAGCCACGAGACACCTGTGGCAGAGGGTGAATACAGCTCGACATTCACAGTGTGGCCGGGTACCGAAGAGGCCTACACAGTCAAACTGTGTATCAAAGACTGTCTGCTCACCCAACTGACCCGTCAAGGCAAGAACGATGCAAAGCCGGTGCAGAGCGTGGTGTTCGGGTACGAAGGTGAACCGGTTCTGGACCGCGTGCTGTGCTCGATCACTGAGGAGGACGGCTCGCTGGAGGCCGTCAGTTATGGACCGACGTGGAAGGACTGGGATACCAGTAGCGACAGCCTCATTCCCTTGTCGCGGGTTATGCGCCACACGCTGGTGCCTGGTGCGGGTCAACTACCCATCACCCACATATGGGAGTGGCAAGGCAGCAGTTTGCTGGTGAAAGAAGGCTCAACGTTCTCGTCGACCTGCAGCTTGGACACCGGAAGCCATCTCGAAGGGCCTTCTACCTCACGTACCTGGACGCTCAAGAATGGTTTCATCGTCGAAACCCAGGTCATCGAGAAGCTTTCGCAACTAGTCCGGCAAACCACCCGCATGATCTACCCCGACTCGATCGCCAGCAGTGATCCCGCAGTCAGGTTCCGCCTGGCTACGCAGCCGATCAGCACGACAGTGACCACTGAAGATTTGCGTGCTCATTCTCAGCCCACTGCACCAGTGGACACCATTGTCGATAAATCCGCAGAGGAGCGTCATCCATGACTACCGACCTCAATGCAAGCCGCAGTGGCGAGGCGTTCACTGCAGCAGGAACTGTGAACAAGACGTCGAGCTTCACATACGATCAAGATTCAGCGTTGCTCACCAAAGCCGTGCTGGACGATGGTCAGACGACGCATCTGTGCTATTACCCGGTAAAGGCAAGCGCCGACAAGGCGGATCGTAGCGATCAGGTTCTTGTGCTGGCCTCGCTGTTGAAAGGGTTCAAGTTGGAGAAAGATGAGTCTGCTCTTTCTACAATAGCGCTGGGATGCCCTGAAATTCCCGATGTCAGCAACCCGCCTCTGCTTGCGCAATGCAGTTATCTGACGTTCCCGGACGGCAGTTACTCGGAAATGAACATCAGCCTTTATAGCTACACGAGCGCTCACAAAAACAGCGCTGGCGTGTTGATCCCTGACACGACACTAAGTCTGGAGGGCGTTGAGGTGGACACCTCCACTACGCCATGGACGCTTGCCAAAGCACCTGGTCGCCAAGGGCTGGTCGTCACCTTGCAGCAGGTCATCAACACATTAAGTGATACGGCTGTGATGACCGAAACGATCTCGACCCGTTGGTTCAAAGACAATAATGCCCGGCAGACGCAAAAGCTGACTGAAACCACCAACATCGATACCAGCGCCGGCACCTTGCAGGTGAAGAGCCAATCGCCTCTCAGAGTGGGAGCACTGAATCTCACTGCCACCTTGGCCCAACACATTCGCTCCGCACGCAGCGGCCGCGTGCTGGCCGATACCGAGCAAGATGAATTGGGTAGGCCAGTATCGATGGCTTACTACACGTACGATGCCTGCGACCGCTTGTTGATGAGCACCACGTATGCCTGGGATGCCAAAAAATTCTCCCCAGGGCCTAAAGAGCTTGAGGCCCTGTCGGTAACGACGCAGCAATGGATAGAAACAGGCAACGGAACCTGGATCGTCACGTTTGGCCCAGATGGTCGCAAGGGCCGCACCCTGCTCGATGGTCTGCAACGTCCTGTTCGGCGAGAACTGCAGCGCACAGCAGGTAGCGACGACTCAGCCCAGAATTACGTCTGCCTTGAGGAAGTCGTTTACGGCGCAGACGGCGAGCCGCAACAGCAGTGCATTTATGACTACCACCCAGGAGGGTTATGCGTTCGTAACGACGGCGCGAGCTTGCCTGCTTCACTAAGGGACTGGTTCTGGCAAGCCGAGGCGTGTGATGACCAGACCAAGCCAGATGGTACGCAGGTTCAACGGGTCGAAACATTCACCGGCACAATGCTACGAGGCCCTCTGCATAGCGTCGAGAACACCCAGACCAACCAGGCAGATGGCAGCGTCATGCTGGCGGTCAGTCATAAGCGCTGGGGCGCGGCGAGCCAAAAAATGGAGGCTACTGGACTGAGTCGCCAGCAACGAATCAACAACCGTGGCTTATGCGATCAGGTCATCGAGACGGTAGGCAACGTTAGCCGGGAATGGACGCTCGCCTACGATGACCTCGGCCGCCGCACCCAGACGACCGCGCCGGACGGCACCGTCGTGACATGGGCGTTCAAAGGACTCAGCACTGTTCCTACCAAAGTCAGTATTCAGGCCAAATCAGGTGCCGTGCGGGAATTGGGCAGACAGGCTGTGTGTGGTGTGGGAAACGACGGCTCGGATATCGAATCAAGAGTAGTGGGCGCCGAGGGCTCAACGCAAAAAATCACCTTCATAAGCGATGGTTATCAACGCCCTGACGGTACGAGTGTGTGGAATGAAAGCAGCGCCGATGGCAACAGTGTGTCGTGGTACACAAAGGGCAATCAAGCGAGTGCTGTCAAGGCCAAGGTGACAACCTTCACCTACAACGAGATCACCCAGGCCATCAATATCGAGCGCCTCGAAGCATCAGTAAACCTACAAAGCAAAATCAGCACCGAGAGCCTCTCGCCACGCTTGTTGGGGCAGACTTTGACAACCCGCACACTGCGTGGCATGCACCAGCGTGAGCATGTTCAGCAGTCGCTACGGGGCGACATCAGCCAAGCGAGCTTCAACAACGGCATCGCCACCCGCGTCTGGCACGATGGACAGAACAGACGGGCTCGGGTACGACGCATGGGACTGGACTATCGCTACCGCTACACTGGGCAGGGTGAGATCGACCGATTGCTTGTGAGTGATCGAGCTAACGGTAGAACACTGCTGGTGTCCTTCGATTACGATAACCTTGGCCGGGAAACTCGGCGTGCCTACCACCTCAATGGCGAGATCAAGAGCCGCTATGAACAAACATGGTCGGTAAGCGGGCAGCTCTTGACCAAGTCGTGGTTCCGTAACGGTGAAAGCGAGGCGACGCGTAGCGAAACCTTCGCCTATGAAACCCATCGCAACGAGCTCAAGCAATGGAGCGTTCGGGCATTCAAAGGCTACGAGATTCAAGACAACAACCAGAAAGGCATCCAAGACCAAGCCTACACTTATGACGCGCTAGGTAACCTGCTTACGTGCGTCACGACCTTCCTTGACGGCGCAAGCGAAAGACGAGAATTCCTTTACGGCAATGCATCGCAACCTACCCAGCGCACAGGCATCACCGTGACGCACACCCCTAACGGAGGCAAAGCGGGCAAGCCGATAACGCACACCCTGGTCAGTGACAAGAACGGCAGCCTTGCCACTGATGGCTCAGACCACCAATTTGTCTACACGCCCGTTGGCCAACTTCAATCTGTGACTAGCGTCAAGGATCGCACGCTGCTTGCCAGTTATGAATATGATCATATTGGTCGCCTGGCCTCTCAATGGGATGAAAAGAAGCAACAGCGGCGGGTCATGCAATACAAGGGCGACCAACTGTGCGGAGTAGTATGGTTAGATGCGAAGGACACGCCAGTCCGGGGCACTGTGTTGGATGAGGAAGCCAGTCTGGTAGTGCAGTGCGAGGAGATGAGCGAGGCGGCTCACGCCGCTCACTACTGCTTCAGATTGCCCGATCCGCAAAATGGTGGCGCAGAAGAGTACTCGATGGATGCCCACGGCGACTGGGTAAGTCAATCAATAGGCTTCACGCCGTGGGGCGAAGCTTCCCTGGATAGCCTGAATGCGCTCAACAGTGGTCTTGGCTACAACGGCCAGTGTGTCGACCCGGTAACAGGCGCCTACCACTTGGGTAACGGCTACCGCGTGTACGATCCTCGCTTCCAGGCTTTTTTCCAGAGCGACAGCCTGAGCCCGTTTGGTGAGGGCGGGCTGAACGACCGTGCGTATTGCGCAGGTCGGGATCCGGTGAACTGGCATGATCCGAGCGGGCACATCATGATCAGTCGCCGGGAAGAGGCTTCGACACTTGCGTCCCTGGACGAAATGATCCACGAAACTACCCCGCCTCATCATGAGCCTGCGGCGTGGTGGGAATGGCTAGTATTAGCGGGTGTTCTGGTGTTAGGGGTCATTGGCGCGATCCTTACAGGCGGTTTGCTCGGCGTCGTGTTGCTCGCCGTTGCTGGCCTTGCATTTGGATTGGGAGCAGCGGAACTGGCCCTGCGCCAGAGTAACCCTGCGTTATCGTCGAAATTGGGCTGGGCATCCATGGCGGTCGGTCTGTTTGATGCGTCTGGAAAAGGTATGGCCAAGTTGGGTAGCATGCTGCTTAGAGGTGCAAGCAAAGGTGTAAAAGCACTGAATACGTTGCGCTCCTCAATGCTGAGGCGGGTTGAAGGCTTGTACAGCTCACTGTCCAGAGGTGCTCGCCGTGGCTTCGGTAACATCAAGGAGCGGCTGTTGTACCGTGTTGAAACGGTATCTAAAGCGCCAGTCAAAACAATCCCTGGACGAGTATCGAAACAACAGAGGGATGCGCTCAATGCGAGTCGTCCTGCTACACCTCCCACCAATGTCTCACCACCGCGAACGCTTCATGTGCCTCATGTCGTCGCTGTCGACGACCTGGGTGATTATCAGCTTTATCGCAGAGCCTATGACCCATCAGACAGGGTCGTCATGTCATTCCACGGAATGAACTCAATGAGAGGAGGCAAAGTAGAAATTCCAGCACATGCGCAACTCAATCACTATGCCCCCGCCACGGGTACCGCGAACACCGATATCGCGTATATACGAGGAACGAATACAGTTGCACGAGATGTAGGGTTGGAGCGAGTCGCCGAAGGGACTGGCAATGTGACCAAGGTCGTACCAGGCAGTCACTTTACTTCCAACTATGTCATCGAGCATTTTGAAAAATTCTCCGATTTGCACCTGCGTCAACTGGTGGAAAAATACAATGTCGATATTTTGGTGCTCAAGCCGAAGTCGGGACCGCGACCACTCGCCAACGCCTTCAATACCCTGGACAGCGCTGGTCACTCCTACAAGGTTTATGACTTTGTCGCCTGTCGTGCATCCGAACTGAAAATGAATATTCCGTTCATGAAGTTACCATCTAGCAAAATCTAGAAAAGTGGACCACCCAAGTTTTTGCTATAAGTCGAAGGGTTTGAGGACTGGGATTTTTCGACGTTAGGGTCATGGCGCATCATGATGAACAGTCAGTTGGATTATCTCGGCCTGGGTCCTGTGAGCCACAGTACCCAGGCGAATTAGTTACTTCCATCCAGACTTTCGGACAGCCGATTTCGCGCAGCATCATAGACGAGATCCCGCGCATGCCATGCTCGGTCAGCAACCCCGCATACCTATACGGTGCAAGACCGTATCTAGCAATTCTGGTAGTAGCCGGATTGATTTCAATGGCTGACTATAGGAAGCAGAGTGCAATAAAACAATCAGTTGAGGTGCCTATGCATACCGAAAATGATGAGGGCGAACTCGTTATTCTCTCTCGACCTGAATACCTATGGAGAGAGGACGGCGATTCGCTGAAAAGGGTTGCCGAGGAGGGGCTGCCTGTCGCTCAACCGCTGTGTGTGGATCGAAACCGGAAACTCTATGGAAATTATAGGTGGGTGAGCCCGGAGGGCCGTGTGAAACAGGGGTACTGGCTACGCGACGAAACTCAGTCATCGCCTACCAACTTTGAATGAGTCTGGGTATGTAGTGTCCCAGCGCACACTGAGCTACGTGGCGGATGGGTCAATTACCCGTTGCCTTTATGAATAGGCTCCGGTAAGCATAGAAAATTGCTGTATTTAAATAATCTACCAAGATGCTATGGCCCATGGTGGATACAGATAAAAATGGCAGAAACGAAAAAAGACGCCTGAGCGTCTTTTTTCGATGACCTAAGAAACCAACAGGCCTCTGCAGATCTATATTTGGAGCGGGAAACGAGACTCGAACTCGCGACCCCGACCTTGGCAAGGTCGTGCTCTACCAACTGAGCTATTCCCGCGTCGTGATGGGTGCCATTTTAGCGATATCCAAAACGGCGTCAACCCCTTGATTCAAAAAAACTTTTATTTCTGCTCGGAGCCTTCGCGCAAGTGAGGCCAGGCGGCCAGCAGGTAATGCACCATCGACCACAGGGTGAGCCCCGCCGCCACCAGCAACAACCCGTAACCCAGAATCACCCAGAAGGTAACAGCCGGTGGGTTACCCAGCAGAATCACCAACGCCAGCATTTGTGCGGCAGTTTTCCACTTGCCCAGGTTAGACACGGCCACGTGCGCCCGGGCGCCCAGTTCGGCCATCCATTCACGCAGTGCCGACACCACGATTTCGCGGCCAATGATAACGGCCGCTGGCAGGGTGAGCCAGAAGTTGGCGTGGGTTTGCACCAGCAGCACCAGGGCCACGGCCACCATCAACTTGTCTGCCACCGGGTCGAGGAAGGCACCGAACGGGGTGCTCTGCTGCAACCGACGCGCCAGGTAGCCATCCAGCCAGTCGGTGGCGGCGGCTACGGCGAACACGCTGCTGGCCGCCATGTAACTCCAGTGGTACGGCATGTAGAACAGCAGGATGAAAATCGGGATGAGCAGAACGCGTAGAACGGTGAGCAGGTTTGGAATATTCATCGGTACGACTGGCCGCGGGTTGAACCCGGCATTCTACTCGCTATGCAGGCTGGCATAAATCGACTCGGCAAGCTTTTTACTGATGCCCGGGGCTTTGGCGATCTCGTCGACACTGGCGCGGTTGAGCTCTTGCAGGCCGCCGAAATGTTTCAGCAGGTCGCGCCGGCGCTTCGGGCCGACACCGGCCACATCTTCCAGGCTGGACACCCGCCGTGCCTTGCCGCGCCGGGCGCGGTGGCCGGTAATGGCAAAGCGGTGGGCTTCGTCACGGATCTGCTGAATGAGGTGCAACGCCGGGGAATCACCTTTGAGGGTGAATTCGTGGTGCACGTCGTTCAGGTACAGGGTTTCGAAGCCAGCCTTGCGGGTGACGCCCTTGGCAACGCCCAGCAGGGTCAGCTCGCTGAAGCCCAGCTCCTGCATCACGTCGCGGGCCATGTTCAGCTGGCCTTTGCCGCCGTCAACCAGCAGCACGTCTGGCAGCTTGCCCTCGCCGTCGCGGATGCGGCCATAGCGGCGGGTCAGCGCCTGGTGCATGGCGGCATAGTCGTCGCCTGCGGTAACGCCTTCGATGTTGAAGCGCCGATAGTCGGACTTCACCGGGCCTTCAGGGCCGAACACCACGCAACTGGCCACGGTGGCTTCGCCGCTGGAGTGGCTGATGTCGTAGCACTCCAGGCGCTGGGGCACTTCGTCCAGGCCCAGCACTTCGGCCAGGGCGTCGAAACGGGCTGCCATGTGCTGGCGGTTGGCCAGGCGAGCGTTCAGCGCCTGTTCGGCATTGGTCACCGCCAGCTGCTGCCAGCGGGCGCGGGTACCGCGCACCCGGTGGCTGATGGTGAGCTCGCGGCCGCGCAGGGCGTGCAGCGCCTCGGTGATGGTGACGAAGTCTTCGTGCACCACGTTGACGATCAGCTCGCCCGGGAGCTCGCGCTCGGGGTTGCCCACGTAGTACTGGGACAGGAACGCCGCCATCACCTCGGCCACGTCCTCCTCGATGCCCACCTGGGGGAAGAAGTTCTTGCTGCCCAGCACCCGCCCGCCGCGCACGCTGATCATGTGCACACAGGCGCCGCCCGGGTTGACGAAGGCGGCGATGACGTCGACGTCGCCCGTGCCGCCCTCGATGTACTGCTGGTCCTGTACGCGGCGCAGCAGGCCGATCTGGTCGCGCAGCTCGGCGGCCTTTTCGAAATTGAGGGCCATGGCGGCCCTTTCCATTTCGGCGTTCAGCTCGTTGCCCAGTTGCTGGCTGCGCCCTTCCAGAAACATCACCGAGTGGCGCACGTCTTCGGCGTATTCCTCGGGGGTGACCAGGTTGGTGCAGGGGCCCTTGCAGCGTTTTATCTGGTACTGCAGGCAGGGCCGGGTGCGGTTGGCGTAGTAGCTGTCTTCGCACTGGCGCACCGAAAATGCCTTTTGCAGCAGGCTCAGGCTCTCGCGAATGGCGCCGGCACTGGGGTACGGACCGAAGTAGCGGCCCTTGGCCTTTTTGGCGCCACGGTGGATGCCCAGGCGTGGGAACTCGCCATCGGACAGGAACACGTAGGGGTAGGACTTATCGTCGCGCAGCAGAATGTTGTACGGCGGCCGCCATTGCTTGATCAGGTTCTGCTCCAGCAGCAACGCCTCGGTTTCGTTGGCGGTGATGGTGGTTTCTACCTGGGCGATACGGCCTACCAGCGCAGACGTTTTGGGCGCCAGGCCGGTTTTGCGAAAATAGCTGGCCAGGCGCTTTTTGAGATTCTTGGCCTTGCCAACGTACAGCAGCCGGGCGTCGGCATCGAACATCCGGTAAACGCCCGGGCGACCGCTGCAGGTCGCCAGGAATGCGCTGGCATCAAAAACTTGGGACATGAGGTTTACAGGCTTGCGTCGACCATACCGTGGCGAACGGCCAGCAAGGTCAGTTCGACGTCGCTGGTGACCGAGAGTTTTTCAAAGATCCGATACCGGTAAGTATTGACGGTCTTGGGCGAGAGGCACAACTTGTCGGAGATGATCTGCACTTTCTGGCAGCCGACAATCATCAACGCGATCTGGATTTCGCGCTCAGACAGCGTATCGAACGGTGAGCCCTGGGGCTGGAACGATTTCAACGCCAACTGCTGGGCAATCTGGGGGCTGATGTAGCGCTGGCCGGCGAAGGCCAGGCGAATGGCCTGGACCATTTCGTCAAGGCCGGCACCCTTGGTCAGGTACCCTGCTGCGCCGGCTTGCAGCAGGCGCGTGGGGAACGGGTCTTCTTCGCAGACGGTAACGGCAATCACCTTGATGTCCGGGTGGCTGCGCAGCAATTTGCGGGTAGCTTCGAGGCCGCCGATGCCGGGCATTTTCACGTCCATCAGCACCACGTCGGGCTTCAGCTCGCGGGCAAGCTTGAGCGCCGATTCGCCTGAATCACCCTCACCCACCACCTGCAGGCCGTCGATATCGGCCAGCATGCGCGTAATACCGGCTCGTACCAGATCGTGGTCATCGACCACCAAAACCCTAATCAAGCACACACCTCTTCAGCAGGGCGATTGGATCCCGCCACCTTAACAAAAAATTTCACAGCGGGCCTAGCGTATTGCTTCCGTCAGAAACGGCTGACGGGTGGTGCCTGATCGCCTGGTGCCCTGCTGTACTTGCCTGTCGTCGGCCAAACGCCCCAACAGGTGCCAGATCGCCGCCTGGTCGTCGCTCGGCAACTGGCGGAAGGCACTCAGCAGGCCGGTTTCGCCCGTGCTAAGGCCCGCCAGCGGGGGCGGTGTGCGCTGGCCACTGAGCACATAAAGCGCATCCACCCCGCTGGCTGCCACTGCTGCCAGGTAGTCCGCACGCGGCGTGCGTTCGCCGCTTTCGTACTTGCCCTGGGCGTTGGGTTCAACCCCGCCGATATCACCGAATACCCGCTGGGTCATGCCCAGCCTTTCACGTTCTTCCCGCAGGCGCGGGCCGATTCCATTCATCCGGGCATCTCCTTATCCCTTTGCATGTGCATGGGGGCCAACCCCCACATGGGTCCATGGGGCCACTATGCCGATGCAACCCATCTACCACAAGCCACCCTGGCGTTATTGGTCGATCACGCGCTGCATGCGCACGAAGCATTCGTCCTCGCCCATTTCCACGAAACCGTGGCGCTGGTACAGGCCCCTGGCAGGGTTGCTGCGGAACACCATCAGCCGCAGCAAGCCCAGTTGCCGCTGGCGGCACCACTGGGCCAAGGTTTCCAGCACCCAGGCACCCACGCCGCAGCCCCGGTGCGCTGGCAACAGGTGCAGCTCGCGAATGAACAGCGCCTGGCGGTCCTGGCTCAGGCTGCAAAAACCCAACACCGTATCGCCCTGGGTGACCAGCCACTGCTCGCGCCAGCCCCAGGCTTGGTCGAACGCCTGCTCCACCCACAGCAGGTCGTATTCCCGGTAATAGGGCAGCATGGCTTGCCGGGTGAGGTTACGGGCGAAATCCAGGTCGTGGTCTGTGGCGGGGGTCAATTGCAGCGCCATTCACTTGCCCTTTATGAAAACCTGCAGTGTGAAAGGCCGGGTAGCCGAACCCTTCGTGCGGCCATCATTGTGCAGGCATCCTCAGGTTCAACCTAGCACCACCTGCTACCTGCGGCCTGGGTATTTCATTGACCGAGGTCACGGTGACATCAGCGTATGTTTTTATGCTGGGGGCCATTCGGCACCTTCGCCCAATGCCAACTGGAGCCCCCATGGCAACCCCGTCACTGGCCATGCACCCGCAACTGGTCCAGCGTGATTCGCGCCCGCAACTGCAACATCGGCCTGGGCGCGCCGCTGTACTGCTGTTTTTCGGCATACTGCTTGCCTGCATTGCCTACACCGCCTGGAGCCTGAAGCAGGATGTAACCGCCAGCGGCACCGTGGTCACTACCTTCACCCCTTTTGTGCTGCTTGGGCTGGCGTTGCTGATCGCCCTGGGGTTCGAATTCGTCAATGGCTTCCATGACACCGCCAACGCGGTGGCCACGGTGATCTACACCCATGCCCTGCCGGCACCCGTTGCGGTGGTGTGGTCAGGGTTGTGCAACTTCCTCGGGGTGCTGCTATCAAGCGGCGCGGTCGCATTCGGCATCGTCGCCCTGCTGCCGGTAGAGCTTATTCTGCAGGTTGGCTCCACCACCGGCTTCGCCATGGTCTTCGCGCTGCTGCTGGCGGCCATTATCTGGAACCTGGGCACCTGGTGGCTTGGGCTGCCGGCCTCGTCGTCCCATACGTTGATCGGCTCGATCATCGGTGTGGGGGTGGCCAATGCCCTGATGCACGGGCGCGCAGGCACCAGTGGCGTGGATTGGGCGCAGGCCAGCAAAGTGGGCTACGCCCTGCTGTTCTCGCCGCTGATTGGCTTTGCCTGTGCCGCGCTGCTGCTGGTGGCGCTGAGGGCGCTGGTGAAGCGCAAGGCCCTGTACCAGGCGCCTGAAGGCAACACACCACCGCCCTGGTGGATTCGCGGCGTGCTCATCCTTACCTGCACCGGTGTGTCATTCGCCCATGGCTCCAACGATGGGCAAAAAGGCATGGGCCTGATCATGCTGATACTGGTGGGTACCTTGCCCATGGCCTACGCCCTCAACAAGACCATGCCGGATGACCAGGCACAAGGCTTTGCTGCCATAGCGCAGGGTACCCGGCAGGCGCTTGGCAGTGCCGCGCCCATTCAGGGTGACCCGCGCCAGGTGCTCACGGCGTTTCTGGTTCAGCCGCAGGCCAGCCCGCAACTGCTGCCGGCGCTGGCCGCGCTCAGCGGCATGATTGGCGAGCAGGTCGCAGGCTACGGCTCGCTGAAGCGGGTACCCGCCGAGGCCATGGCCAACATACGCAATGACATGTACCTGGCAAGCGAAAGCATCCGCCTGATCGACAAGAACAGGCTGGTAGCGCTGGATGCCACCACAGCCCACCAGTTGAAACAGTTCAAGGCGGCACTGGACGACGCTACCCGCTACATCCCGCTGTGGGTCAAGGTGGCGGTGGCCATCGCCCTGGGGCTGGGCACCCTGGTGGGCTGGCGACGCATTGTAGAGACCGTGGGCGAGAAGATCGGCAAGCAGCACCTCAGCTACGCCCAGGGCGCCTCGGCAGAGGTAGTGGCCATGTGCACCATCGGCGCGGCAGACATGTTCGGCCTGCCGGTATCCACCACCCACGTGCTGAGTTCTGGCGTGGCCGGCACCATGGTGGCCAGCGGCTCAGGGCTGCAGAAACGCACACTGCTGAACCTGCTGATGGCTTGGGTATTGACCCTGCCCGCCGCCATGCTGCTTGCCGGCTGCCTGTACTGGGTGTTGAGCCAGGTGTTCTGAACGCCTTCAGCTGTGCCCGTGGGCCTTGAGCCTGAGCTTGTCGGTGTCTACCCGTACGAAAACAGAATCGGCGGTGACGGTTAGCGTATCGCCGGCCCACACCTCGCAGACCACGCGGCTCTTGCGCCCCACTTCCCCCTCTACCCGGGCCTTGAGCAACAGCTCGACGCCCATGGGCGTAGGCTTCAGGTAGTTCAGGCCGAGGCTGCCGGTCACGCAGTCGATGCGGGGCAGGCTGCCAGGCTCGCGCCCTTCGCAGCGGTAGTGGTAGGCCATGGCCGTCCAGTTGGAGTGGCAGTCCACCAGCATCGCCAGCAGGCCGCCGTAAACCAGGCCAGGCCAACCGGTAAATGTACTGTCGGGGGTGTGGCGGCAGACCAGGTGAATACCGTCCGCATCCCAGTAGCTTTGCACGTGCAGGCCGCTGGGGTGGGCGCAACCGCAGCCGTAGCAGATACCTTCTGGTGCGGCCAGGGCCTGCAGGCAAGTGAGGGTGTGGTTCATACGCTTCCTGTGCTTGTTGGAATGGGGGCGCGCAACGCCCCCATTAAAGCAGAAGCCTCAAGCCGTTTGGGCAAGCTGCGCGCCGCGCCGCTGGGTCAGCGACACCAGCAGAATGAACGCCGTCACCGCTGCCGTCATCAGCGTCTCGTAGCGGTAGGCGTCGCTGAACAGCATGTACCCCAGCACCATGACGATGGTGCCGATCACCAGCCAGGTCAGCCAGGGGAACAGCCACATCTTCAGCTCCAGCGGCCGCCCTTCCCGTTCGGCGCGGGCCCGCATGCGCAACTGCGACACGGCGATCACCAGGTACACCAGCAAGGCGATCGCACCGGTGGTAGACAGCAGGAAGCCGAACACCTTGCCCGGGAACACATAGTTGACCAGGCACCCAGCGAAGCCGGCCAGGGTAGAGAACACCACCGCCACGGTCGGCACGCCGGAGCCGGCGATGCGCCGGGTAACGCTGAGCGCCTGGCCGCGGGCACCCAGCGAATAGAGCATGCGCGAGGCGGTATACAGGCCGGAGTTCATGCAACTGGTCACGGCCACCAACACCACCACATCCACCAGCAGCTTGGCACCGGGCACATTCAACACCTCCAGTGCCCGCTGGAACGAACCCACCGCCTTCAGGCCGGGGTCGTTCCAGGCCACCAGCGACACCACCAGGAAGATCGATGCCAGGTAGAAGATGGCGATGCGGTACACCACCAGGTTGGTGGCACGGCGGATCTTATCCTTGGGGTTGGCCGTTTCGTCTGCCGCAATGGTGACGATTTCGGCACCGAAGAACGAGAAGATGGTAATCAGCACACCGCCCAGCACAGTGCCGAAACCGTTGGGCATGAAGCCGCCCTGGTCCCACAGGCGGCTGACCCCGGACACCTGCGCCAGCGGCCAGAAGCCGGTGACGGCCAGGGTACACACCACGATGAAGGCGATGATCGCCACCACCTTCACCAGCGCGAACCAGTACTCGAAGGCCCCGAAGTTCTTGACGCTGACCAGGTTGGTGCCCGATAGCACCAGCATGATCACGAAAGCGAACAGCCAGGACGGCACCTGCGGGAAGTACGCATGCAAGATATCGGCGCCGGCAATGGCCTCCACCGGAATGATCAGCACCCAGAACCACCAGTACAGCCAACCGATGGTAAAACCGGCCCACGGCCCGATGGCTTCGCTGGCGTACGTGGAGAACGAGCCACTGGTGGGGTTGGCAATGGCCATTTCCCCAAGCATGCGCATCACCAGCAGCACCAGCAGGCCGGTCATGGCATAGGAGATGAGAATCGCGGGGCCTGCCGTGGCAATCGCGTTGGACGAGCCAATGAACAGGCCGGCGCCGATGATGCCGGCGATCGAGATCATCGACACCTGGCGGGACGTAAGGCCATGTTGCAGTGAACGCTGTTTCTTATTGTTTGGGGAAGCCATGAGAACCCTCTACTGGATCGGCCATGCTTTTGATGGATCCGGGCCAGTATTCAACCTGCGACGGGGGGCAACAAACGACCTTTTAGAAGTATGTGATTCCACCAGGGAATGATATGGATGCCCATGCCCTCATCACCGGCTAACAGAACCTCACTGCATCGAAGAAGCCTGGCGCTCAGTTTGCCCTTCAGCTTAATTTTGCAGGAATACACGGAATGACCCCAATCGAATAATTCGTTTGCGCGGCTGCCGGCCAAAAGGCTTGGATAAGCACCTGACCGACCACAGGTGCCCGTACCCATGCTCCAGGAAAGTATCAGCCAGTCCATTGCCATCGTTCACCCCATCACCCTTTCCCATGGCCGCAACGCCGAAGTGTGGGGCACCGACGGCAAGCGCTACATCGACTTCGTCGGCGGCATCGGCGTGCTCAACCTGGGCCATTGCAACCCAGCGGTGGTGCAGGCCATCCAGGCACAGGCCGCCCAGCTGACCCACTACGCATTCAACGCCGCCCCGCACGGCCCCTACCTGGCGTTGATGGAGCGCTTGAGCCAGTTCGTGCCGGTCAGCTACCCGGTGGCAGGCATGCTGACCAACAGCGGTGCCGAAGCGGCGGAAAACGCCCTGAAGGTAGCCCGCGCGGCCACCGGCAAGCGCGCGGTCATTGCGTTCGACGGCGGGTTCCACGGCCGCACCCTGGCCACCCTGAACCTCAATGGCAAGGTGGCGCCCTACAAGCAGCGGGTTGGTGAATTACCGGGCCCGGTGTACCACCTGCCCTACCCCAGCGCCGACACCGGTGTTAGCTGTGACCAGGCGCTGGCGGCCATGGAGCGCTTGTTCAGTGTGGAGCTGGCCGTAGAAGACGTGGCCGCATTCATTTTCGAACCGGTACAGGGGGAAGGCGGGTTCCTGGCCATGGACCCTGGGTTTGCCCAGGCGCTGCGCCGCTTCTGTGATAGCCACGGCATTCTGCTGATCGTTGACGAGATCCAGTCCGGGTTTGGCCGCACCGGCCAGCGCTTCGGCTTTACCCGGCTGGGCATCGAGCCCGACCTCGTGTTGCTGGCCAAGAGCATCGCAGGCGGCATGCCGCTGGGGGCGCTGGTTGGCCGGCAGGCGCTGCTGGCCGCGCTGCCCAAGGGGGGCCTGGGCGGCACCTACTCCGGCAACCCGATCGCCTGTGCGGCAGCGCTGGCCAGCCTGGCGCAAATGACCGACGCCAACATCGCGACCTGGGGTGAGCACCAGGCCCAGGCCATTGCGCAGCGGTTCGAGCAATGGAAGGCCAGCGGGCTGTGCCCGGCGCTTGGCCGGCTGACCGGCGTGGGGGCCATGCGTGGCATCGAGCTGGTGGACGCCGAGGGCAAGCCCGCGCCCGCCCAACTGGCCAAGGTGCTGGAAACGGCGCGGGCCAAGGGGCTGCTGCTGATGCCCAGCGGCAAGGCCCGGCACATCATCCGCCTGCTGGCACCGCTGACCATCGAGGCCGAGGTGCTCGAAGAAGGCCTGGATATCCTCGAGCAGTGCCTGGCGGCGTTGAACTGAGGCTTACAGGCCCAGCTCTTCAGGGGTGAGCATGTCGGACTCGAACGCGATCCAGCCACCTTCGAGTTCGGCGTGACCATTCACGATCGGGCCGTAGTAAGTCAGGCCGTTCTCCAGGGTGACGCAGATGTGCGTGGCTGGCTTCTCCGGGGCAGCGAGGGTGCCTACGAAATGCACCTTCTTCAAGGTTTCGGTCACTGCCTCCAGGCCCACGCGCATGGCCGTATTTTCTGACGCTTCGGCGTCGCCGCCACGGTCTTCGGCGCTGATGGTGACGGTGGCGGTGTACGGGTACTTGCTGCTCAAACGGGTTACCTCAGGGGGTGGGTAGGGTTGTAGGGGCGTAGAGTACGGCAGGTGGTTGGGGTTGTCTCTAATGACCTGATCACGGGGCCAGCTACCTTGCAGCCAGCCCTGCAAAAGATGATCTGCCTGCCCCGATCTGTTAGGGTGCCCGCCGATGCACGCCACACCACACGAGGATACCGAGTGAGCGCCGAAGAACCCCTGATCGCCGACCTGTTCGATGTGGACAAACGCCTGTCCCTCAAGCCCGTGGTGGATTTCAACAGCTACCTGCGCAATGCCTTCGGCGAAGGGCCGTGCCGCTGCCACCGCTGCACCGAAGGCCAGGACCAGGCCGGCTACAGCCTTGCGCACAACTTTACCTTCGACAACCGCCAATGGCACCGGCGCTTCGCCAGCACCTGCGCCAGCGACGTGGCCCAGGTACTGAAAAAGGCCTGGCTGTCGTACACCAAGGCTGACCTGGGCCTGTTCGGCACGCTGGACCTGACCACCGTCAAAACCTTCACCGAGGCCAGCCTGCACCCACGCCTGCTGGCCCTGTTGCCCGCCAGTGGCCTGGCCCGCGAAGTGGACGGCCAGTGGCAGTTGCAGGCCCCGGCCGACTGACAGCCAGGCGGTACGGCAGGATCCCCCGCGTCTGCTAACGTGGGGGGATCCGCCTCTGCGCAGGTAACCTGTCATGGCCCGCACAACTCCCATCGAGCTGTACCGCAACATTGGCATCGTTGCCCACGTGGATGCCGGCAAAACCACCACCACCGAGCGAATCCTGTTCTACACCGGGGTCAACCACAAGATGGGCGAGGTGCATGACGGCGCCGCGACCATGGACTGGATGGCCCAGGAGCAAGAGCGCGGCATCACCATCACTTCAGCCGCCACCACGGCGTTCTGGCAGGGCTCGGCCAAGCAGTTCGCCCACAAGTACCGCTTCAATATCATCGACACCCCCGGCCACGTCGACTTCACCATCGAGGTGGAGCGTTCGCTGCGCGTGCTCGACGGCGCGGTGGTGGTGTTCAGCGGCGCCGACGGGGTAGAGCCGCAGTCCGAAACGGTGTGGCGGCAGGCCAACAAGTACCATGTGCCGCGCCTGGCCTACATCAACAAGATGGACCGCCAGGGCGCCGACTTTCTGCGGGTGGTCAAGCAGATCGACCAGCGTCTGGGCCATCACCCGGTGCCCATTCAGCTGGCCATTGGCAGCGAAGAACACTTTATGGGCCAGATCGACCTGGTGAAGATGAAAGCCATCTACTGGAACGACGCCGACCAGGGCACCAGCTACCGCGAAGAGGACATTCCCGCTGAGCTGCAGGCGCTGGCTGATGAGTGGCGTGCGCACCTGGTGGAGGCTGCTGCCGAAGCCGACGACGCACTCACCCTGAAGTTTCTGGAAGGCGAGGCGCTGACGACCGACGAAATCAAGGCCGGCCTGCGCAAACGCACCCTGAACAACGAAATCGTGCCCACCGTGCTGGGCTCATCGTTCAAGAACAAGGGGGTGCCGCTGATGCTCGACGCGGTGATCGACTACCTCCCTGCCCCCTCCGAGATCCCGGCTATCCGTGGCACCCACCCGGACGACGACACCAAGCACCTGGAGCGCCACGCCGACGACAACGAGCCGTTCTCGGCCCTGGCGTTCAAGATTGCCACCGACCCCTTCGTCGGTACGCTGACCTTTGCCCGGGTCTATTCCGGCGTGCTCAGCTCTGGCAATGCCGTGCTCAACTCGGTCAAGGGCAAAAAGGAGCGCATTGGCCGCATGGTGCAGATGCACGCCAACCAGCGCGCAGAAATCAAGGACGTGTGCGCCGGTGACATTGCCGCGCTGATCGGCATGAAGGACGTGACCACCGGCGATACCCTGTGCGACCTGGACAAGCCCATTGTGCTGGAACGCATGGATTTCCCCGACCCGGTGATTTCCGTGGCGGTGGAACCCAAGACCAAGGCCGACCAGGAAAAAATGGGCATCGCCCTGGGCAAGCTGGCCCAGGAGGACCCGTCGTTTCGCGTACGCACCGATGAGGAAACCGGCCAGACCATCATCTCCGGCATGGGCGAGCTGCACCTGGACATCATCGTCGACCGCATGCGCCGCGAGTTCAACGTGGAGGCCAACATCGGCAAGCCGCAGGTGGCGTACCGCGAAAAAATTCGCAACACCTGCGAGATTGAAGGCCGCTTCGTTCGCCAGTCGGGTGGCCGTGGCCAGTATGGCCATTGCTGGATTCGCTTTGCGCCGGGTGACGAAGGCACCGAGGGGCTAACGTTCATCAACGAGATTGTGGGCGGCGTGGTGCCCAGGGAATACATCCCGGCCATTCAGAAAGGCATCGAAGAACAGATGAAGAACGGCGTGCTGGCCGGCTACCCGCTCATCAACCTGAAGGCTGCGGTGTATGACGGCTCGTATCACGACGTGGACTCCAACGAGATGGCCTACAAGATCGCCGCCTCCATGGCCACCAAGCAACTGGCACAACACGGCGGCGCGGTATTGCTGGAGCCGGTGATGAAGGTAGAGGTGGTCACCCCCGAGGAGTACCAGGGGGACATCCTGGGTGACCTCAGCAGGCGCCGGGGCATTATCCAGGATGGCGATGAAACGCCGGCCGGCAAGGTCATCCGCGCGGAAGTGCCGCTGGGCGAGATGTTCGGCTACGCCACGTCGATGCGCTCGATGAGCCAGGGCCGGGCGAGCTTCTCCATGGAGTTCACCCGCTATGCCGAGGCACCGGCCAGCATCGCCGACACCCTCGTCAAGAAGAACCGCGGCGGGTAGGGGCGGTTTTAGCTGTAAACAGCCGGGCCTGAACCGTTAATGCTGCTCCCCTGCCCGCTTCAACAGCTTCTTGCACCGCTCAGACAGGTGCACCACCCGCAAATGCTTGCCGGCCTTTGCATAGCGCTCACGCAGGGTTTTCAGGGCGGCAATGGCTGAGTAGTCGACAAAGCTCAGGTGCTGGCAGTCCAGCGTGACCTGGGCGGGGTCGTTGGGCGTGTCGAACTGGTTGAGAAACGACGTGGTGGAGGCAAAGAACAGCGTGCCATGCACCTGGTAACGCTTGCCGCCTTCCCCGTCATCATGGCTGTCGGCATACAACTCTCGGGCATGCTGCCAGGCAAAGTTCAGCGCCGCGACGATGATGCCGAACAGCACAGCCATGGCCAGGTCGGTCAGCACCGTGACGATGGTCACCGCAATGATTGCCAGCACGTCGCTGGCCGGCACTTTGTGCAACACCCGCAGCGATGCCCAGGCAAACGTCTGCTGGGCCACCACGAACATCACGCCCACCAGCGCGGCCAGCGGAATACGCTCGATCAGTGGCGACAGGAACAACACGAACAGCAGAATCATCACCCCAGCGACCACCCCCGACAAACGGCCACGGCCACCGGAACTGAGGTTGATCACGGTTTGCCCGATCATCGCGCAGCCGCCCATGCCGCCGCACAGGCCAGACACCATGTTCGCCGCGCCCAACGCCACGCACTCGCGGTCGGGGTAGCCGCGGCTCTCGGTGATTTCATCGGTAAGGTTCAGGGTAAGCAGGGTTTCCAGCAGGCCGACCATGGCCATCAGCACCGCATAAGGGGCAATGATGCGCAGCGTTTCCAGGTTCCAGGGCACATCTGGCAGCGCCAGCGGCGGCAGGCCACCGGCAATGTGCGCCATGTCACCCAGGGTGCGGGTGGGCAGGTCGAGCAGGTACACCAACAGGCCCACGCCGAGGATCGCCACCAGCGCCGGGGGCACCGTGCGGGTCAGCTTGGGCAGCCCGTAGACCACCAGCATGGTCAGGCCCACCAGCCCGGCCATCAGGTACAACGGCGTGCCCATCAACCATTGCTCACCTTGCTTGAAGTGCTCCAGCTGGGCCATGGCGATAACGATGGCCAGGCCGTTGACGAAGCCCAGCATCACCGGGTAAGGCACCAGGCGCACCAGTTTGCCCAGGCGCAACACACCGAACAGGATCATCACCACACCGCCCAGCAATACCGTTGCCAGCAGGTATTGGGCGCCGTGCTGCACCACCAGCGCCACGATCACCACGGCCATCGAGCCCGCAGCACCGGAGATCATCCCTGGCCGGCCACCGAACAGCGCAGTCAGGGTGCAGATGATGAACGCGCCGTACAGGCCCATCAGCGGGTTGAGGTGGGCCACCAGGGCAAAGGCGATGCACTCAGGCACCAGCGCAAACGAAGTCGTCAGGCCGGCCAGCAGGTCGGCACGTAGGTTGGCAGGTTTCATGAGCATCCTGTGTTGCGGCCCGCGAAGGGCAGTGAAAAAGCAGGGGCGCGATGTTACGGAATTTGTCTGACAGCGGCCACCGTTCATCATCAGCGGCCTGCCCAGGTGACACCTACGCCAAACTGCCTTTCACCAACCACTCGGCCATGGAAGCATCTTCCAGCGCGTACTCGCCACGGTTGGCCTTCCACACCAGTTCCTTTTCGCGCAGCGCGTCCAGGGCTTTTTGTACGTTCGGCGTGCTGGCGTTAGGTTCCGCCTGCTGGCGCTCAAGGGTGCGGTTTACGTCGGCCAGGGTCTGCTCGCTGAACGGCGTGAACGGCTGGCCGGCCAGCGCCCGCCCAGCCATCACCGCCAACACCGCCTGCTGCAGCGGCGACAGGTCGTTCCAGGCACTTTCGTAGTCGCTCCACACGCCGGCTTGGTGGTTCAGCGCACCTGTACGCAACAGCGCCCCCAGGTTACCCGCCGCGCCGAGCCCCACACTTACCTCAGCCAGCAGCTTGCCGAGCATTTCTGGCCGCCGCCCTACCCGCTCGAAGGCATCCTCCAGGTCATCGGCCTTGAACTGGTTGCTGTCTGCCAGCCGGCTGTTCCACACATGGGTGATGAACTCGACAAAATCACGCCCCAGCAAGGGGAACGGGGTAATGCTGGCGCCGTAGAACGGCTGTTTGCTCTTGAGCACCAGGTTGGCCAGCTTGTCGCGACTGGAACCTGTGAATACCAGGCGCAAGCCGTCTGGCCGGTCACCCCGGTTAAGCTGGTCGCGTGCAGCCTTCAGGGCAAACATGGCATTCAGCCCGCCTGCGCTGTTGAGTGCATGCTGGGCTTCGTCGATGATCAGGATGACCATTTGGCCAGCCACCTGGTGCAGCACGGCCAGTGCCTGTGCCAGGGTCGTGCCGGCAGGCAGTTGCGGTCGGGTAAAGTCCCAGCTCAAGGTACGCAGCAGGTTGATCTTGTCGATGCCGGCCTTCTTCGCCGTTTTGGCCAGCGTGCCCTCGAAGCGGGCCAGTGCCGTGCCGATGGCCCCGCTGATGAGTTCGGCCGGGTCCGTATCGCGGTCCGACCACAAGTCGACGTACACCGGCAACCAGCCACGCTGCACGCACGCCGGCACAAGGTCGTTGTTGAGGAAGGTGCTCTTGCCGGTGCGCCTGGGCGCGGCCAGGAACATACCCGAGCTGTAATCCACCAGTGATTCACCGGCAAGGTCGCGCACCAGGGTCTCTGCCAGCGCGGTACGGCGGAAGATGGGGCGGGACGGGCTCATAGGTTTATCCTTGATTATCTAGCGAACTATATTTTATAGCTTAACGGATAAATATAGATAATAGGGCCTGGATCACTCAGGCTCAGCCACAGTGCTTTAGATTTGCCAACATGCCTATTCCACCATGCGGGGATCAACGCCATGCCGCTACGCCCTCTTGCCTTCGGCCTGCTGCTCATTGCCAGCTTTGCTGCCCACGCTGCCACCGAGGTACTGCCACTGCAACACCGCAGCAGCGCCGAACTGCTGCCTACCGCCAAGGCATTCATCGGCGGGGATGGAACGGTGACCGCCTTCGAGAACAAGCTGGTAGTGAACGCCAGCACGCAGCGCATCGATGATTTGCGCACCTTGTTGCAGCAGCTGGACACCGCCCCGAAACGCCTGCTCATCAGCGTGGACAACGACGACAGCAACTACCAGGATGACCGCGGCAACGGCCAGGTCATCCGCCACAGCACGCAGAACCGCGAAGGGGGCGTGCAACAAATCCAGGCCAGCGAGGGGCAACCGGCACTGATTCAACTGGGCCAGAGCATTCCTATTACCCAGGTGGGCACCGATGACTACGGGCGCCTGCGCAGTGATACCCAATACCGCAATGTAACCCAAGGCTTTTACGTAACCCCAAGCCTGAGCGGCGACACCGTCAGGCTGCAAATAAGCACCAATCATGACCGAATGAGTAGCGAACGTGCAGATGTAGTGAAAGTACAGAGCACCGACACGACCATCACCGGCAAGCTCGGCGAGTGGTTGCCCCTGGCAGGGTACAACCCGCAAAGCATCGCAGGGCGTAGCGATTCAAGCCGCACTTACGGCACGCAGCGGGGGGATAGCATGACGCTGCGGGTGAAAGTGGAGCTTCTTGAGTGAATCCAGGCCACTCAAGGGCTCGACCAACGGCCTTGAAACTGACTGACGAGTCGTATTAGACCAAAGATGTAGTAGACCTAAAAAAGCACTACAAAACGTTTGACAGGCTCTTTTTACCAAGGGCATGATGGCCTCGCTCCCGCTAATCAGGGGCCCTGAACGGGGCCTTCGAGGTGCACTCCGCTCACCCCAGGGGTAACCTCGCGTCCACACGGCCCACAAGGCGGTTCGACAGGATTGCGACTGCAACGAAGAAGTTGTCCCGAGGGACGGAAGCGCATCACCGCAGTACTGGCAACCGCAGCGCTGGGCAGCAAGGCAACCACGAGCCGACCTGCCGAAGCACATGTTTGCCTGGCCTGCATACCCTTCCCCTTCGCGCCTTCACCTTCGTCGTCGCACGCCTGCATACAGGACAACCGCCTGGCCCCTGACCGGCCCCGAGCATCAGCACAATTACCCCAAGATCGATGCGACGAGGTTTATTTCCATGGCACTGACACGCGAACAGCAAATTGCAGCCCTCGAAAAAGACTGGGCCGAGAACCCGCGCTGGAAAGGCGTGACCCGTACCTACACCGCCGCCGATGTCGTTCGCCTGCGTGGCTCCCTGCAGCCGGAGCACACGCTGGCGCGCCAGGGTGCCGAAAAACTGTGGAAGCTGGTCACCCAAGGTGCCCACCCGTCCTTCCGCCCAGAAAAAGACTTCGTCAACTGCATGGGCGCCCTCACCGGTGGCCAGGCCGTGCAGCAGGTAAAAGCCGGCATCCAGGCCATCTACCTGTCGGGCTGGCAGGTTGCTGCCGACAACAACTCGGCCGAGTCGATGTACCCCGACCAGTCGCTGTACCCGGTTGACTCGGTGCCCACCGTGGTCAAGCGCATCAACAACTCGTTCCGCCGCGCCGACCAGATCCAGTGGAAGGCCGGCAAGAACCCGGGTGACGATGGCTACATCGACTACTTCGCGCCGATCGTTGCCGACGCCGAAGCCGGCTTTGGCGGCGTGCTGAACGCCTACGAGCTGATGAAGAACATGATCGAGGCAGGCGCTGCCGGCGTGCACTTCGAAGACCAACTGGCCTCGGTGAAAAAATGCGGCCACATGGGTGGCAAGGTACTGGTGCCTACCCAGGAAGCTGTTCAGAAGCTGGTGGCTGCGCGCCTGGCTGCCGACGTGTCGGGTGTGCCCACCATCATCCTGGCCCGCACCGACGCCAACGCTGCTGACTTGCTGACCAGTGACTGCGACCCGTACGACCAGCCTTTTGTCATTGGCGAGCGTACCCGTGAAGGCTTCTACAAGGTGCGCGCCGGCCTTGACCAGGCCATCGCCCGCGGCCTGGCCTACGCGCCGTATGCCGACCTGATCTGGTGCGAAACCGCCAAGCCAGACCTGGACGAAGCCCGCCGCTTCGCCGAAGCGATCAAGAAGGAGTACCCGGACCAGATCCTGTCGTACAACTGCTCGCCTTCCTTCAACTGGAAGAAAAACCTGGACGACGCGACCATCGCCAAGTTCCAGCGCGAGCTGTCGGCCATGGGCTACAAGCACCAGTTCATCACCCTGGCGGGTATCCACAACATGTGGCACGGCATGTTCAACCTGGCGCATGACTACGCCCGTAACGACATGACCGCCTACGTGAAGCTGCAGGAGCAGGAATTCGCTGACGCCAGCAAGGGCTACACCTTCGTGGCGCACCAGCAGGAAGTGGGCACCGGCTACTTCGATGACATGACCACCGTGATCCAGGGTGGGGCGTCGTCGGTGACGGCGCTGACCGGCTCTACCGAGGAAGAGCAGTTCCACTGATAGTGGGTTGCGGTTGAATGAAGGCCCGGGGCTTGCGAAAGCCCCGGGCCTTTTTTGCATGGCGCCGAATAGCCGTTGTTTGCGCAGATGTGGCCGGTTTGAGTTGTGCGGCGGCGCGCAGATCGCGATGCGCCGCGCGGGCGGCGCTCGCTCTCACAAGCGCCACACCTCTTCCGCCAAGCACATGCCAGCCACACCCCAACAGCCACACCCCAACAGCCATCCCCGGCAAAACCCAGGATCAGGTCTATGCTTGAGACAACACAACCTGACCCCTCAACCGACAAACCATTGACCTGGCGCGCTACCCGCCCGGTCAAAAACTGCTAGAACACGCGCTTTTCGCATTTGCAAGTAGAGGAATCGCCAGATGAACTTTACACGGTGCAGAACAGCCAGATTACATAGCACCAAGTCAAATGATATTAATTATCATTCCGATATTTGTAATTCGTTACCACTCGCAAGAAACATAATTAACAAAACCGCGCGCAATCCACGAATCTCAAGGCTTTCAGCCAGTTACAAAGGTGTTTTGTACTAAATCCTACGAATAAATTTGCCACAGAAATTTTACTTGCACCGGGTTTACCCATAAAATCAGCGCGATTGATTCAGCTGCGACATTTGGTCACTGCGTCTGCGACACCAGGTCGCCGTACTACTTAATTCAGACTGCAGAGCTGGGTCTCTGTATAAGGAACTCAAGCATGTCCGATTCGGCAGGACTCATCGCCCACAACTGGGGCTTTGCCATCTTCCTTTTGGGTGTCGTCGGCCTGTGTGCCTTCATGCTCGGCCTGTCCAGCCTGCTCGGTAGCAAGGCCTGGGGCCGCGCCAAGAACGAACCCTTCGAATCCGGCATGCTGCCCGTTGGCAGCGCCCGCCTGCGCCTGTCCGCCAAATTCTATCTGGTCGCGATGCTGTTCGTGATCTTCGATATCGAAGCCCTCTTTCTCTTTGCATGGTCTGTGTCCGTCCGCGAAAGCGGCTGGACCGGGTTCGTCGAAGCACTCGTTTTCATAGCAATTCTGTTGGCAGGTCTTGTCTACCTATGGCGCGTCGGAGCTCTTGATTGGGCTCCCGAAGGGCGCCGCAAGCGGCAAGCGAAGCTGAAACAATGAGGCTTTGGCATGCAATACAATCTCACCAGAATCGATCCGGATGCGCCCAACGAGCAGTACCCGGTCGGTGAACGGGAAACCGTCACCGATCAACTGCTGGAGGACCAGGTCCACAAGAACATCTACATGGGGAAACTCGAAGATGTGCTGCGTGGTGCGGTCAACTGGGGCCGCAAGAACTCCCTGTGGCCGTACAACTTCGGCCTGTCCTGCTGCTACGTGGAAATGACCACGGCCTTCACGGCACCCCACGACATCGCCCGCTTCGGCGCCGAAGTCATCCGGGCCTCGCCGCGTCAGGCCGACTTCATGGTCATCGCCGGTACCTGCTTCGTGAAGATGGCGCCGATCATCCAGCGCCTGTACGAGCAGATGCTCGAACCCAAGTGGGTCATCTCCATGGGTTCGTGCGCCAACTCCGGCGGCATGTATGACATCTACTCGGTCGTTCAGGGGGTCGACAAGTTCCTCCCCGTGGATGTCTACGTGCCTGGCTGCCCGCCACGCCCTGAGGCGTTCCTGCAGGGCCTGATGCTGCTGCAGGAGTCGATCGGCCAGGAACGACGCCCGCTTTCCTGGGTAGTGGGTGATCAAGGCATTTACCGTGCCGAGATGCCCGCCCAGAAAGACCTGCGTCGTGAGCAGCGCATTGCCGTCACCAACCTGCGCAGCCCCGACGAAGTCTGATCCAGCGACCTGCCGCCCGCTCCTCAAGGAGCCGGCGGCCTGGCTTCATTCTTAACGCTGACCCAAAGCGACCGAGACCATGACAGCGGACAACGCTATTTTCATTCCGCCCTACAAGGCAGACGACCAGGATGTGGTCGTCGAATTGCACAACCGTTTTGGCGCCGAAGCATTCGTCGCCCAGGAAACCCGCACCGGCATGCCCGTGCTGTGGGTCAAGCGCGCCCAGCTCAAAGAGGTGCTCAGCTTCCTGCGCGGTGTCGCCAAACCGTACAGCATGCTCTACGACCTGCACGGCGTCGACGAACGCCTGCGTACCCAGCGCCGCGGCTTGCCGGCGGCCGATTTCAGCGTGTTCTACCACCTGTTGTCGGTCGAGCGTAACAGCGACGTGATGATCAAAGTGTCGCTGAGCGAAGGTGACCTGAACCTACCTTCGGTCACCAGCATCTGGCCGAACGCCAACTGGTACGAGCGCGAAGTGTGGGACATGTTCGGCATCGACTTTGCCGGCCACCCGCACCTGAGCCGCATCATGATGCCGCCCACCTGGGAAGGTCACCCGCTGCGCAAGGACTACCCTGCCCGCGCCACCGAGTTCGACCCCTACAGCCTGACCCTGGCCAAGCAGCAACTCGAAGAAGAGTCGGCACGCTTTAACCCAGAGGCCTGGGGCATGAAGCGCCAGGGCGCCAACGAGGACTACATGTTCCTCAACCTGGGCCCCAACCACCCTTCGGCCCACGGTGCCTTCCGCATCGTGCTGCAGCTGGACGGTGAAGAGATCGTCGACTGCGTACCGGATATCGGCTACCACCACCGTGGTGCCGAAAAAATGGCCGAGCGCCAGTCCTGGCACAGCTTCATCCCCTACACCGACCGCATCGACTACCTGGGCGGGGTGATGAACAACCTGCCCTACGTACTGGCGGTCGAGAAGCTGGCCGGCATCCAGGTGCCGCAGAAGGTCGATGTGATCCGCATCATGCTGGCCGAGTTCTTCCGTATCACCAGCCACCTGCTGTTCCTGGGTACCTACATCCAGGACGTGGGCGCCATGACCCCGGTGTTCTTCACCTTCACCGACCGCCAGCGCGCCTACACCGTGATCGAGGCGATCACCGGTTTCCGCCTGCACCCGGCCTGGTACCGCATCGGTGGCGTAGCCCACGACCTGCCGCGCGGCTGGGACAAACTGGTTAAGGACTTCGTCGAATGGCTGCCCAAGCGCCTGGACGAGTACACCAAGGCGGCCCTGCAAAACAGCATTCTCAAGGGCCGTACCATCGGCGTCGCTGCCTACAACACCCAGGAAGCCCTGGCGTGGGGCACCACCGGTGCCGGCCTGCGTTCCACCGGTTGCGACTTCGACCTGCGCAAAGCCCGCCCGTACTCCGGCTACGAGAACTTCGAGTTCGAAGTACCGCTGGCCCACAACGGCGACGCCTACGATCGTTGCATGGTCCGCGTGGAAGAAATGCGCCAGAGTATCCGCATCATCGACCAGTGCCTGCGCAACATGCCGGAAGGCCCGTACAAGGCGGACCACCCGCTGACCACGCCGCCGCCCAAAGAGCGCACCCTGCAGCACATCGAAACCTTGATTACCCACTTCCTGCAAGTCTCGTGGGGCCCGGTGATGCCGGCCAACGAGTCGTTCCAGATGATCGAGGCGACCAAGGGCATCAACAGTTACTACCTGACGAGCGACGGCGGCACCATGAGCTACCGCACCCGCATCCGGACGCCGAGCTACCCGCACCTGCAGCAGATCCCTTCGGTGATCAAGGGCAGCATGGTCGCCGACCTCATTGCGTACCTGGGCAGTATCGACTTCGTTATGGCTGACGTGGACCGCTAAGCATGAACAGCACGCTTATCCAAACCGACCGTTTCGCCCTGAGCGAAACCGAGCGCTCGGCCATCGAGCACGAAATGCACCACTACGAGGACCCGCGTGCGGCGTCCATCGAAGCCTTGAAGATCGTGCAAAAGGCGCGTGGCTGGGTGCCGGATGGCGCCATCCACGCCATCGGCGAAGTGCTGGGCATCCCGGCCAGCGACGTGGAAGGTGTGGCCACCTTCTATAGCCAGATCTTCCGCCAGCCCGTTGGCCGCCACATCATCCGCGTGTGCGACAGCATGGTCTGCTACATCGGCGGCCATGAATCGGTCGTCAGCCAGATCCAGAGCGAGCTGGGCATCGGCCTGGGCCAGACCACCGCCGACGGGCGCTTCACCCTGCTGCCGGTGTGCTGCCTGGGCAACTGCGACAAGGCCCCGGCCCTGATGATCGACGACGACACCTTTGGCGACGTGCAGCCTGCCGGTGTCACCAAGCTGCTGGAGGGTTACGTATGACCATTACTTCCTTCGGCCCGGCCAACCGCATTGCGCGTTCGGCCGAAACCCATCCTTTGACCTGGCGCCTGCGTGAAGACGGCGAACCGGTCTGGCTGGCCGAGTACGAGTCCAAGAACGGCTACGCCGGTGCCCGCAAGGCCTTGGCGCAGATGTCGCAGGACGACATCGTGCAGGCAGTCAAGGACTCCGGCCTCAAGGGCCGGGGTGGTGCTGGCTTCCCAACGGGCGTCAAGTGGGGCCTGATGCCCAAAGACGAATCCATGAACATCCGCTACCTGCTGTGCAACGCGGACGAAATGGAACCCAACACCTGGAAGGACCGCATGCTGATGGAGCAACAGCCCCATCTGCTGATCGAAGGCATGCTGATCAGTGCACGGGCCCTGAAGGCCTACCGCGGCTATATCTTCCTGCGTGGCGAATACACCACCGCCGCCAAGAACCTCAACCGCGCCATCGATGAAGCCAAGGCCGCCGGCCTGCTGGGCAAGAACGTGCTGGGCAGCGGTTTTGACTTCGAGCTGTTCGTGCACACCGGTGCCGGGCGCTACATCTGCGGCGAAGAAACCGCACTGATCAACTCGCTGGAAGGCCGCCGCGCCAACCCGCGCTCCAAGCCGCCCTTCCCTGCCGCCGTGGGTGTGTGGGGCAAGCCGACCTGCGTGAACAACGTCGAGACCCTGTGCAACGTGCCGGCCATCGTCGCCAACGGCAACGACTGGTACAAGGCGCTGGCCCGTGAAGGCAGCGAGGACCACGGTACCAAGCTGATGGGCTTCTCCGGCAAGGTGAAAAACCCGGGCCTGTGGGAACTGCCATTCGGCGTGACTGCCCGCGAGCTGTTCGAGGACTACGCCGGTGGCATGCGCGACGGCTTCACGCTCAAGTGCTGGCAGCCTGGCGGCGCCGGGACCGGCTTCCTGTTGCCCGAGCACCTCGACGCACAGATGTACGCCGGTGGCATCGCCAAGGTGGGTACCCGCATGGGTACGGGCCTGGCCATGGCCGTGGACGACAGCGTCAGCATGGTTTCGCTGCTGCGCAACATGGAGGAGTTCTTCGCCCGCGAGTCGTGCGGCTGGTGCACCCCATGCCGTGATGGCCTGCCATGGAGCGTGAAGATGCTGCGCGCCCTGGAAAAAGGCCAGGGTCGCGCCGAAGACATCGAGACGCTGCTGGGCCTGGTCAACTTCCTCGGCCCAGGCCGTACCTTCTGTGCTCACGCACCGGGTGCCGTCGAGCCCTTGGGCAGTGCCATCAAATACTTCCGGTCCGAGTTCGAGGCCGGTGTCGCGCCAGCAAGCGCTGCCGACACCCTGCGCCCGAACCTGGCCCAACCGATTACGGTTGGCGCATAACAAGATGAAACGCGGGTGGTCCGTGCCACCCGCCGGCCTTGCAGGCGCGCGCAGGTTTGACGCGAGCCGCAGGCCCACCGATTTCCATTAGCCACGCCCGCTCACGCGGGCCAACGAAGAACTTTGAACAATGGCCACTATCCACGTAGACGGCAAAGCGCTCGAAGTCAATGGTGCAGACAACCTGTTACAGGCCTGTCTGTCGCTCGGCCTCGACATCCCCTATTTCTGCTGGCACCCGGCGCTTGGTAGCGTTGGCGCTTGCCGGCAGTGCGCGGTCAAGCAGTACACCGACGAAAACGACACCCGTGGTCGTATCGTAATGTCCTGCATGACCCCTGCCTCCGACGGCACCTGGATCTCCATCGAAGACGAAGAGTCCAAGGCGTTCCGCGCCAGCGTCGTCGAATGGCTGATGACCAACCACCCGCACGACTGCCCGGTGTGCGAGGAAGGCGGTCACTGCCACCTGCAGGACATGACGGTAATGACCGGCCACAACGAGCGCCGCTACCGTTTCACCAAGCGTACCCACCAGAACCAGGACCTCGGCCCGTTCATCGCCCACGAGATGAACCGCTGCATCGCCTGCTATCGCTGCGTGCGCTACTACAAGGACTATGCCGGTGGTACCGACCTGGGCGTGTACGGCGCTCACGACAACGTGTACTTCGGCCGGGTCGAAGACGGCGTGCTGGAAAGCGAGTTCTCCGGCAACCTGACCGAGGTCTGCCCGACTGGCGTATTCACCGACAAGACCCACTCGGAGCGCTACAACCGCAAGTGGGACATGCAGTTCGCCCCGAGCATCTGCCATGGCTGCTCCAGCGGCTGCAACATCAGCCCCGGTGAGCGCTATGGCGAACTGCGCCGTATCGAGAACCGTTTCAACGGCTCGGTCAACCAGTACTTCCTGTGCGACCGCGGCCGCTTCGGCTACGGCTACGTCAACCGCACCGACCGCCCCCGTCAGCCGCTGCTGGCCGACGGCACCAAGTTGGGCCTGGATGCTGCATTGGACAAGGCCGCCGACCTGCTGCGTGGCCGTACCATCGTTGGCATCGGCTCGCCACGCGCCAGCCTCGAAAGCAACTACGGCCTGCGTGAGCTGGTGGGCGCCGAGTACTTCTACTCGGGTATGGAGGCCGGCGAGCTGGCCCGCGTACGCCTGGCGCTGAGCGTGCTGAACAACAGCCCGTTGCCGGTACCGACCCTGCGCGACATCGAAGACCATGACGCCGTGTTCGTGCTGGGTGAAGACCTCACTCAAACCGCCGCGCGCCTGGCCCTGTCGGTGCGCCAGGCCACAAAAGGCAAGGCCGAGGCCATGGCCGAGGCGATGAAAGTACAGCCTTGGCTGGACGCCGCCGTGAAGAACATCGGCCAGCACGCGCTGTACCCGCTGTTCATCGCATCCCTGGCTGAAACCAAGCTGGACGACGTGGCCGAAGAATGCGTACACGCCGCGCCAGCCGACCTGGCCCGCATCGGCTTTGCCGTGGCCAACGCCATCGACCCAAGCGCCCCGGCCGTTGCTGGCCTTGACAGCGAAGCCCAAGCCTTGGCGCAGCGCATCGCCGACGCACTCGTGGCTGCCAAGCGCCCACTGGTGGTCGCCGGTACCTCGCTGGCCGACCCGGCGTTGATCGAAGCGGCTGCCAACATCGCCAAGGCGCTGAAGCTGCGCGAGAAAAACGGCTCCCTGAGCCTGGTGGTGCCCGAGGCCAACAGCCTGGGCATGGCCATGCTCGGGGGCGAGTCGGTAGACGCTGCACTGGATGCAGTGATTGCCGGCAAGGCTGACGCCATCGTGGTGCTGGAAAACGACCTGTACGCCCGCGTACCGGCTGCCAAGGTCGATGCTGCCCTGGCTGCGGCCAAGGTGGTGATCGTGGCCGACCACACCAGAACCGCCACCGTCGAGCGCGCCCACCTGGTGCTGCCGGCTGCATCGTTTGCCGAAGGCGACGGTACCCTGGTGAGCCAGGAAGGCCGTGCGCAGCGCTTCTTCCAGGTGTTCGACCCGCAATACCTGGACAGCAGCATCCAGGTTCACGAAGGCTGGCGCTGGATGCACGCCCTGCGTGCCACCCTGCTGAACAAGCCCGTGGACTGGACCCAGCTGGACCACGTGACCAGCGCCTGCGCCGAAGCCGCCCCGCAACTGGCCGGCATCGTCAACGCTGCGCCAAGCGCCGCGTTCCGCATCAAGGGCATGAAGCTGGCCCGCGAACCGCTGCGTTATTCGGGCCGTACCGCCATGCGCGCCAACATCAGCGTGCACGAACCGCGTACCCCGCAAGACAAGGACACCGCATTCGCGTTCTCGATGGAAGGCTACTCGGGCTCTGCCGAACCGCGCCAGCAAGTGCCGTTCGCCTGGTCGCCGGGCTGGAACTCCCCGCAGGCGTGGAACAAGTTCCAGGACGAGGTCGGTGGCCACCTGCGTGCCGGTGACCCGGGCGTGCGCCTGATCGAATCCCAGGGCGATGGCCTGAACTGGTTCACTGCCATTCCGGGCGCCTTCAACCCGGCCCGTGGCAACTGGACAGCCGTGCCGTTCTTCCACCTGTTCGGCAGCGAAGAAAACTCGTCGCGCGCCGAACCGGTGCAAGCGCGCATCCCGGCTGCCTACGTGGCACTGGCCAAGTCCGAAGCGGACCGCCTGGGTGTCAACGAAGGCGCCCTGCTGAGCCTGAACGTGGCTGGCGTGGCCCTGCGCCTGCCGCTGCGTATCAATGAACAACTGGGCGCAGGCCTGGTGGCATTGCCCAAAGGCCTGGCCGGCATCCCGCCTGCCATCTTCGGGGCAACCGTCGACGGCCTGCAGGAGGCAGCACAATGAGCTGGTTCACCCCGGAAGTAATCGATGTGATCCTCAGCGTCTTGCGCGCCATCGTGGTGCTGCTGGCGGTGGTGGTGTGCGGCGCGCTGCTCAGCTTCGTCGAGCGCCGCCTGCTGGGCTGGTGGCAGGACCGTTACGGCCCGAACCGCGTCGGCCCCTTCGGCATGTTCCAGATCGCTGCCGACATGCTGAAGATGTTCTTCAAGGAAGACTGGAACCCACCCTTCGTCGACCGGGTGATCTTCACCCTGGCACCGGTGGTGGCCATGAGCGCCCTGCTGATCGCCTTCGTGGTCATCCCGATCACCCCGACCTGGGGCGTGGCCGACCTGAACATCGGCCTGCTGTTCTTCTTCGCCATGGCGGGCCTCTCGGTGTACGCCGTGCTGTTCGCCGGCTGGTCGTCGAACAACAAGTACGCCCTGCTGGGCAGCTTGCGGGCGTCGGCACAGACCGTCTCGTACGAGGTGTTCCTGGGCCTGGCGCTGATGGGCGTGGTGGTGCAGGTGGGCTCGTTCAACATGCGCGATATCGTCGAGTACCAGGCACAGAACCTGTGGTTCATCATTCCGCAGTTCTTCGGCTTCTGCACCTTCTTCATCGCTGGCGTCGCCGTGACTCACCGTCACCCGTTCGACCAGCCGGAAGCGGAACAGGAACTGGCCGACGGCTACCACATCGAGTATGCCGGCATGAAGTGGGGCATGTTCTTCGTCGGTGAGTACATCGGCATCATCCTCATCTCGGCGCTGCTGGTCACCCTGTTCTTCGGCGGCTGGCACGGCCCGTTCGGCATTCTGCCGCAACTGTCGTTCCTGTGGTTCGCGCTGAAGACCGCATTCTTCATCATGCTGTTCATCCTGCTGCGCGCCTCGATCCCGCGCCCACGCTATGACCAGGTGATGGACTTCAGCTGGAAGTTCTGCCTGCCGCTGACCCTGATCAATTTGCTGGTGACCGCTGCGATCGTGCTTTACAACACGCCAGCCGTCGCGGCCCAGTGAGGATTTGACCCATGTTCAAGTATATCGGCGACATCGTTAAGGGCACCGGCACCCAGCTGCGCAGCCTGGCAATGGTGTTCTCCCACGGGTTCCGCAAGCGCGACACCCTGCAGTACCCCGAAGAACCCGTGTACCTGCCGCCGCGCTACCGCGGCCGCATCGTGCTCACCCGCGACCCCGACGGCGAAGAGCGCTGCGTGGCGTGCAACCTGTGTGCGGTCGCCTGCCCGGTGGGCTGCATCTCGTTGCAGAAGGCCGAGACCGAGGATGGACGCTGGTACCCGGAGTTCTTCCGCATCAACTTCTCGCGCTGCATTTTCTGCGGCCTGTGCGAAGAGGCGTGCCCGACCACCGCAATCCAGCTCACTCCGGATTTCGAAATGGCCGAGTTCAAGCGTCAGGACCTGGTGTACGAGAAAGAAGATCTGCTGATCTCCGGCCCCGGCAAGAACCCTGACTACAACTTCTACCGTGTTGCGGGCATGGCGATCGCTGGCAAGCCGAAAGGCGCTGCGCAGAACGAAGCCGAGCCGATCAACGTGAAGAGCTTGCTCCCATAAGGACAGAAAGATGGAATTCGCTTTCTACTTCGCATCCGGGATCGCCGTGGTTTCCACCCTCCGGGTGGTCACTGGCACCAACCCCGTGCACGCCCTGCTCTACCTGATCATTTCGCTGATTTCCGTGGCGATGATCTTCTTCTCCCTTGGCGCGCCGTTCGCGGGCGCCCTGGAAGTGATCGCCTATGCCGGCGCCATCATGGTGCTGTTCGTGTTCGTGGTGATGATGCTCAACCTGGGGCCGGCCTCGGTAGCCCAGGAACGTGGCTGGCTCAAGCCGGGCATCTGGGCCGGGCCGGTGATTCTTGGCGCCCTGCTGCTGCTCGAGCTGCTGTATGTGCTGTTCGTCGCCCCAAGCGGCGCCGCCATCAGCGGCACCACCGTGGGCCCGAAGGCCGTTGGCATCAGCTTGTTCGGCCCCTACCTGCTGGTGGTCGAACTGGCGTCGATGCTGCTGCTGGCGGCAGCGGTCACCGCCTTCCACCTGGGCCGCAATGAGGCGAAGGAGTAAATCATGGGTGCTATCCCTCTCGAACATGGTCTGGCGGTCGCCGGCATCCTGTTCTGCTTAGGTCTGGTTGGCCTGATGGTCCGCCGCAACATCCTCTTCGTGCTCATGAGCCTGGAAGTGATGATGAACGCCTCTGCCCTGGCGTTCGTCGTCGCCGGCGCCCGCTGGGTGCAGCCTGACGGCCAGGTGATGTTCATTCTGGTGATCAGCCTGGCAGCCGCCGAGGCCAGCATCGGCCTGGCCATCCTGCTGCAGCTGTATCGCCGCTTCCACACTCTCGACATCGATGCTGCCAGTGAGATGCGCGGATGAACCTTCTCTTTCTGACTTTCGTCTTTCCCCTCATCGGCTTCCTGCTGCTGTCGTTCTCGCGCGGGAGGTTCTCGGAGAACCTGTCGGCCGTGATCGGCGTGGGTTCGGTAGGCCTGTCGGCGGCCACCGCCGCCTATGTCATCTGGCAATTCAACGTCGCCCCGCCTGAGGGTGGCGCCTATAGCCAGCTGCTGTGGCAGTGGATGTCGGTGGACGGCTTCGCGCCGAACTTCACCCTATACCTGGATGGCCTGTCGGTCACCATGCTGGGCGTGGTCACCGGTGTCGGCTTCCTGATCCACCTGTTCGCCTCCTGGTACATGCGCGGCGAAGCCGGTTATTCGCGCTTCTTCTCGTACACCAACCTGTTCATCGCCAGCATGCTGTTCCTGATCCTGGGCGATAACCTGCTGTTCATCTACTTCGGCTGGGAAGGCGTGGGCCTGTGCTCGTACCTGTTGATCGGTTTCTACTACAGCAACCGCAACAACGGTAATGCAGCGCTCAAGGCCTTCATCGTCACCCGTATCGGCGACGTGTTCATGGCCATCGGCCTGTTCATCCTGTTCGCCCAGCTGGGTACGCTGAATGTGCAGGAACTGCTGGTGCTGGCACCGCAGAAATTCCAGGCCGGTGACACCTGGATGGTGCTGGCAACGCTGATGCTGCTCGGTGGCGCGGTCGGTAAATCCGCCCAGCTGCCATTGCAAACTTGGCTGGCCGACGCCATGGCGGGCCCTACCCCGGTTTCGGCACTGATCCACGCCGCGACCATGGTAACCGCCGGCGTTTACCTGATTGCCCGCACCAACGGCCTGTTCCTGCTGGCGCCAGACATCCTGCACCTGGTAGGCGTGGTGGGCGGCGTGACCCTAGTGCTGGCCGGCTTCGCCGCGCTGGTGCAGACCGACATCAAGCGTATCCTCGCCTATTCGACCATGAGCCAAATTGGCTACATGTTCCTGGCCCTGGGCGTAGGTGCATGGGACGCCGCGATCTTCCACCTGATGACCCACGCGTTCTTCAAGGCCCTGCTGTTCCTGGCGTCCGGCGCGGTGATCGTTGCCTGCCACCACGAGCAGAACATCTTCAAGATGGGTGGCCTGTGGAAGAAACTGCCCCTGGCCTACGCCAGCTTCGTGGTTGGCGGCGCTGCGCTTGCGGCCCTGCCTATCGTGACCGTGGGCTTCTACTCCAAGGACGAGATCCTCTGGGAAGCCTTCGCCAGCGGTAACTCCGGGCTGCTGTACGCCGGCCTGGTGGGTGCGTTCATGACCTCGCTGTACACCTTCCGCCTGATCTTCATCGCCTTCCACGGCGAAGCCAAGACCGAAGCCCATGCGGGCCATGGCATCAGCCACTGGCTGCCACTGGGCGTGCTGATCGTGCTGTCGACCTTCGTCGGCGCCTGGATCACCCCGCCACTGGCTGATGTACTGCCGCAAAGCGCCGGCCATGCCGGCGGTGAAGCCAAGCACGCACTGGAGATCACTTCGGGCGCCATCGCCATTGCCGGTATCCTGCTGGCGGCGTTGCTGTTCCTGGGCAAGCGCAGCTTTGTCAGCGCAGTCGCCAACAGCAGCCTTGGCCGGGTGCTGTCGGCCTGGTGGTTCGCCGCCTGGGGCTTCGACTGGATCTACGACAAGCTGTTCGTCAAGCCTTACCTGCTGATCAGCCACCTCCTGCGCAAGGACCCGGTCGACCGTACCATCGGTTTGATCCCGCGCATGG
The DNA here is from genome assembly GCF_016647875.1 of Pseudomonas sp. S36. Taxonomy (NCBI): domain Bacteria; kingdom Pseudomonadati; phylum Pseudomonadota; class Gammaproteobacteria; order Pseudomonadales; family Pseudomonadaceae; genus Pseudomonas; species Pseudomonas sp. S36. Next base: position 75,537 of record NZ_JACVVG010000004.1, read on the forward strand.
CCCGCGGCGGCCACGTTGCCATGAGCAAGACCGAGACTGGCCAGCTGCGCTGGTACACCGCTTCCATCGCCGTAGGCGCAGTGCTGGTACTTGGCGCTGTGGTAGTGGCCGCGGTATGACCATGAACCTTGCGAACCTTGCGACCCTGCAAAAGGAAATGAACCCGTCATGATTTTGCCTTGGCTGATCCTGATCCCCTTCATCGGCGGCTTCCTGTGCTGGCTGGCTGAGCGCTTCGGCGCCACCCTGCCACGCTGGATCGCGCTGCTGACCATGTCCCTGCTGCTCGGCATCGGCCTGTGGCTGTGGGCTAACGGCGACTACACCCTGGCCCCCGCTCCGGGCGCCGAGCCTGCCTGGGCCCTTGAATACAAGGTCCAGTGGATCCAGCGCTTCGGCATCAGCATCCACCTGGCGCTGGACGGCCTGTCGCTGCTGATGATCCTGCTGACCGGCCTGCTCGGCGTGCTGTCGGTGCTGTGCTCCTGGAAAGAAATCCAGCGCCATGTCGGCTTCTTCCACCTGAACCTGATGTGGATTCTGGGTGGTGTGGTCGGCGTGTTCCTGGCCCTGGACCTGTTCCTGTTCTTCTTCTTCTGGGAAATGATGCTGGTGCCGATGTATTTCCTCATCGCGCTCTGGGGTCATAGCTCGGCAGACGGCAAGAAAACCCGCATCTACGCCGCCACCAAGTTCTTCATCTTCACCCAGGCCAGCGGCCTGATCATGTTGGTGGCGATCCTGGGCCTGGTGCTGGTCAACTACAGCAATACGGGTGTGCTTACCTTCAACTACAGCGACCTGTTGAAGGCTGACCTGCCGGCCGGTACCGAGTACCTGCTGATGCTCGGCTTCTTCATTGCCTTCGCGGTGAAGCTGCCGGTGGTGCCCTTCCACTCCTGGCTGCCGGATGCCCACGCCCAGGCGCCCACCGCGGGCTCCGTGGACCTGGCCGGTATCCTGCTGAAAACCGCCGCCTACGGATTGCTGCGTTTCGCCCTGCCGCTGTTCCCCAACGCCTCGGCCGAGTTTGCGCCCATCGCCATGACCCTGGGCCTGATCGGGATCTTCTACGGTGCCTTCCTGGCCTTCGCCCAGACGGACATCAAGCGCCTGATCGCCTTCTCCAGCGTTTCGCACATGGGCTTCGTGCTGATCGGGATCTACTCGGGCAGCCAGCAGGCCCTGCAGGGTGCCGTCATCCAGATGCTGGCCCACGGTGTTTCGGCTGCCGCGCTGTTCATTCTGTCGGGCCAGCTGTACGAACGCCTGCATACCCGTGACATGCGCCAAATGGGGGGCCTGTGGCACCGCATCGCCTACCTGCCGGCCATCAGCCTGTTCTTCGCCGCAGCCTCCCTGGGCCTGCCGGGCACCGGTAACTTCGTGGGCGAGTTCCTGATCCTGCTGGGTAGCTTCGTGCATGTACCGTGGATCACGGTCATCGCCACCACTGGCCTGGTGTTCGGCTCGGTCTACTCGCTGATCATGATCCACCGTGCCTACTTCGGCCCGAGCAAGGCCGACACCGTGCTGGCCGGCATGGACGCTCGCGAACTGATCATGGTCCTGGGCCTGGCAGTGCTGCTGATCCTGCTGGGCGTGTATCCGCAGCCGTTCCTCGACACCTCTGCCGCCACCATGAGTGGCGTGCAGCAGTGGCTCGGTTCCGCTTTCACTCAACTCGCTTCGGCCCGGTAAGAGCGCTATGGAATTCACCACTCAACACTTCATCGCATTGGCGCCGATGCTGATCACCACCCTCACCACAGTGGTGGTGATGCTGGCGATCGCCTGGAAGCGCAACCACTCGCAAACCTTCCTGCTGTCCACCGTGGGCCTGAACCTGGCCCTGCTGTCGATCCTGCCGGCGCTGAAGGTAGCCCCCCTGGCGGTTACCTCGCTGGTGACCATCGACAAGTTCGCCTGCCTGTACATGGCGATCATCCTGGTGGCAACGCTGGCGTGCGTCACCCTCGCCCACGCCTACCTTGGCGATGGCGCCAAAGGCTTCCCGGGCAACCGCGAAGAGCTGTACCTGCTGCTGCTGATGTCGGCACTGGGTGGCCTGGTGCTGGTCAGCGCCAACCACCTGGCCGGCCTGTTCATCGGCCTGGAACTGTTGTCGGTGCCGGTGTACGGCCTGGTGGCCTATGCCTTCTTCAACAAGCGGTCACTGGAAGCCGGCATCAAGTACATGGTGTTGTCGGCGGCAGGCTCGGCCTTCCTGCTGTTCGGCATGGCGTTGCTGTACGCCGACGCCGGCAGCCTCACCTTCGACCAGCTGGGCAAGGCCCTGGCCGCCACCAGCATGCCAAGCCTGCTGGCCCAGCTGGGCCTGGGCATGATGCTGGTCGGCCTGGCCTTCAAGCTGTCGCTGGTACCGTTCCACTTGTGGACCCCGGACGTGTATGAGGGCGCTCCTGCCCCGGTTGCCGCGTTCCTGGCCACGGCCAGCAAGGTGGCGGTATTCGCCGTGGTGGTACGCCTGTTCATGCTGTCGCCTGCTGCAAGCAGCGGTGTCTTGAGCACGGTGCTGGCCGTGATCGCGGTGGCATCGATTCTGGTCGGCAACCTGCTGGCGCTGACCCAGAGCAACCTCAAGCGCCTGCTGGGTTACTCGTCCATCGCCCACTTCGGCTACCTGCTGATCGCCCTGGTTGCCAGCAAGGGCCTGGCCATGGAAGCCATGGGCGTTTACCTGGTGACCTACGTGATCACCAGCCTGGGTGCCTTTGGCGTTATCACCCTGATGTCGTCGCCCTACGCTGGGCGTGATGCGGATGCGCTGTACGAGTACCGTGGCCTGTTCTGGCGCCGCCCGTACCTGACCGCCGTACTGACCGTGATGATGCTGTCGCTGGCGGGCATTCCGCTTACCGCAGGCTTCATCGGCAAGTTCTACATCATCGCCACAGGCGTCGAGTCGCAACTGTGGTGGCTGGTGGGTGCGCTGGTGGTGGGTAGCGCCATTGGTGTGTACTACTACCTGCGCGTCATGGTGACCCTCTACCTGGTAGAGCCGAACCTGCGCCGTCACGATGCCCCGTTGAAGTGGGAGCAGCGCACCGGTGGCGTCATGCTGCTGGCCATCGCCGTGCTTGCGTTCGTGCTCGGCGTGTATCCGCAGCCGTTGTTGGACCTTGTTCAACAAGCCAGCCTGCAACTGATCGGCTGATCGGTCCGGCAACACGAAAACACCCCGCTTGTGCGGGGTGTTTTTGTATCTGCGCCATCAAGGTGGTGCGCCATCCATGGCCACATCGTTGCGCCTCACTCACCGTGGCAGCTCAGCGCTGTATCCGGTAACGCCGCCTTGCGCAAGTCGCCCTTGGCTGGCGGCAGGTAGACGCCGGGGTTTGGCATGCCGCTAGGGGACAACTCGTGGGTCATCTCGAACTCAGCGCGCACTGACCAGCCGCACGCCTCGGTGGTGCATTGCAAATAAGCAATTCGCAAGAAAATATGACGGCCCTCGCTGGTACGTATGCGCATGCGGCTATGGCAATGCGGGCAGACCAGTTTGTAAGTACTCACGAGAAGTACCTGCTAGCATTGTCCATGCCCCTGCGATGCAGGCATGATCCGAACGCCACGTAGGTTTTGGCTGAATGCAGGGCTGGGTGGCTCATCTTCAAGTTCCTCATGCGGGAATCCTCCTAAAAAAACACAGGGCTGTATTCATAACGAGTAGTTTAAGCCCATGGAATATCATTAAACCAGTGATGGATATTTGTTATGAGTACTCATGTACTTGCTGCAGTGATGGACCGCCTCAAGCAGCTGACCGGTGCCCAAACTGACGCGGAGCTTTCACGGGCGTTGTCGATCAGCCCGCAGACATTGAGCAGCTGGAAAGTACGCAACAGTATCCCGTACTCCCTTTGCATAAAAATGGCTACGCACTATGCGTGCTCTCTGGACTGGTTACTGCTGGGCAGAGACCAGGCCGGCTTTAGCCCTCAAGACGACGCTGCGTGGGAGTCGGATTTGCTGGGGCGATTGCGCAGCCTGTCCCCTACTGACCGGCAAGCCATCTTGCTGGTGATCAAGGACAAACAACGGATACAGATGCTGGAACAGCGGCTGACCGAACTGGGCATGCACCCTGGCAGCAGTGGCATCCCTTAACCCCGCCGCCGCCAGCGCTGAATCAGCTCGCGCGGGTCCAGTGAATCCAGCCAGACCATGACCTTCAGGCTGATGGGTATGACCACAACAGCCGCGACGAAGGCCGACATGCCAGGGGTCAGCAAAGGCGCCACGGATGAAACCAAGGGTTCGAACAGGTGCCCTACCCCCACCGTCACGAACACCAGCAGCATTTTCTTGCCCAATGTAAGCCGCTTGGCCGTGTTGGTGATGAGCCGATCCCGGGCTGCGCTGACCAGCAAAGCGCCCAGCAAGGCGGCGAACAACACATTGGCCTCCCCGCTCAACAGCTGTATCACCGCCTGGGATAAGCCCCCTGCATCGAGTCGTTCAGCCATGGCGAACACCCCGGCGTGATGAGCGTATGTAGGGCACACCCAGGTAATGCATGATTGCCGCGTCCACGAAGCACAGGTAACACACCCGCAGCGCACGCCCATGGTCATGCCCGCACACATCATCCAGGCGTTTGTAGCCCAGGCTGCGCAACACGGCCCGCCAGTTGGCAAACTCGCGGGCGGCCTCGATCACAGCGCAACGAGCGGCCACCTCGATTGCTGCATCACCGGTGCTTCGCTGCAACCTAAGGCGCTTGCGGAGCTTATTGAGCTCAATGCGTGGCCAGAACGGGTCGTGGCAGTCGGCAACCCGTGCAGTGTCTTGATGATTCATGACCGTACCTCACGCTTCGGCCAACAGGCCGTAGCGAATGGCCTTGATCACTGCCCCTACCCGGGTAGGCACGTCGAATTTGCGCAGAATGTTGGACACGTGGAAATTCACCGTCGACTCCTTGCACCCCAGTATCTGCCCGATTTCCCACGAACTCTTGCCATAGGCGCACCACAGCAGTACCTGCTGTTCGCGGGGTGTCAGGCGTGCCGGGGCGCTTGTGGGTTCGCCGGTGGGCGCGCTTGTAGGGGTTGATGCGACGGATTGTTGCGGACCTCTTGCATCGTTAACCATGTTCGAACTCCAGGGTGGTTTGCGACCGGCGGTGCTGCCGACCTGTCGCCACCTTACGAAGCAAGTGCGTGCCCGCTCTAGCGACGGGCTTTGTAAAGAAACTTCTTACACTTGCGCCCTACCAAGAGTGCGAGAGATTTACTGGCTTTCGACGTGCTCCGAGCGCCATATCGCTCGTCTCAACGCAGTTGTTCACCCGCTTTCTACCTGGAGCCCTACGATGCGTCGCGTTTTGTCCCTACCCCCCTGCGTGGGCCTGCTGGGTGCGTTCATGGCTGCCCAGCCCGCGCAGGCAGCTGCACCGGTCGAACTGGGCCAGGTGTTGATCACCGAGGAGGAGCAGGACGACCTGAGCGCCGCAGGTGAACGCTTGCGGGCCATACCGGGCGCCAGCAACCTGGTGGACATGCACGGCGTCGGGCAGGGCCGCGTGGCCAGCAACCAGGACGTACTGGCCTACCAGCCGGGGGTATTCGCCCAGTCGGCAGGCAACGATGGGATCAAGCTGTCGATCCGTGGTTCGGGCATCAACCGGGCGCCAGGTGCTCACGGCTCGGGCGTGTACACGATGTTTGATGGCCTGCCCTTGACTGGCCCAGGCGGCACCCCCTATGAGCTGTTCGAACCCTTGTGGTTGAGCCGCGCCGAAGTGCTGCGAGGCGCCAATGGCTTCGACCAGGGTGCCTTGGCCCTTGGCGGCGCGATCAACTATGTCACCCACACGGGCCGCGACGCCGCGCCGTTACAGGTGCGCTACGAAGTGGGCAGCCGCGGCTACCAGCATCGGCATGTCAGCTCGGGCCAGGTGCTGGGTGACCTCGATTACTACGTAGCCCTGACTGACGTTGAGTACAACGGCTACCAGCGGCACAGCAGTGGCAGTGCCAAAGGGGTTGCCGCCAACGTTGGCTACCGCTTCAACCCGAACCTGGAAACGCGGTTCTACCTGCGTTACCGGGAAACCGAAAACGAACTGGCCGGCCGCCTGACCAAAGACCAGATCAAGCACCACCCGCGGGCAGCCAACCCGGGCTACCTGGCACGCGATGACAGCCGCCCGCAACCGGGCAGCACCTGGGTGGGCAACAAAACCACCTTCTACCTCAATGACGACGCCAGCCTTGAGGCTGGCCTGGTGTACCACGACTACCCCATGGACCTTCGCGAAGGGCCCATGCGCCTGAAGGTCGCCTACACCGATGTCAGCGGCACGCTCAGCTACAAGCGCCGCGACACGGTGTTCGGGCGCGAAAGCAAGACCACAGTCGGGTGGCGCACCACCAAGCACCTGCCCAACAGCGGCGCATCGCAGTTTGCACGCAATGGCGATGTGTTCGGCAACCGCACGCGGGACTTTACTTATCAAGGGTCCGATACCGTGCTGCACCTGGGCAACGACCTGGAACTAGTACCCAACGTATGGCTGACCACCGGGCTTGCCGCCATCTATACCCGCCGCGAGAGTGACGTAACCTACCCCGCCCAAGGCGGCAAGGTGTCTATGCACGATTGGGACTACGCGCCACGCGTGGGCCTGCGCTACGACATACGCCCCGACCTGCAGGTGTACGGCAACCTCAGCCGGTCGGTAGAGCCGCCGCACCCGTGGTCATTGATCTGGAGTTCGCCAAGCGTCGGCGGCAAGCAGATCCAGCCGATCAAGATGCAGAACCAGACCGCGACCACCCTGGAGCTGGGTGCCCGTGGCGACTCCGCACTCGGCCGCTGGGACCTCGCCTGGTATTACTCGCGGGTACGTCATGAGCTGCTGGCAGTTGAAGTGGTGCCCAATTTCACGTCCGAATTCAACGCCAGCGCCACGGTACACCAAGGTGTGGAAGCCGGCCTGCAGAGCACGTTGTGGGAAAGGCCAGGCACCGGCAAGCTCAGCGCACGCCAGGCCTACACGTTCAGTGATTTCCACTACCGCGACGACGACCGCTTCGGCGACAACCGCCTGCCCGGCATCCCCATGCACTACTACCAGGCCGAGCTTCGCTACGACTGGCCGAGCGGGTTCTATGCCGGCGTGAACACCCAGCTGGCGTCGAAAGTGCAGGTGGACTACGCCAACAGCAACTATGCCGATGCCTACGCGATCATGGGGGCGCGGCTGGGCTGGGACTCGCCAAAGCAGGACTGGCAGGCCTGGCTGGACCTGCGCAACCTGGCCAACAAACGCTACGCCGCCACGGTGACCCCGGCGTACGACGATGCAGGCAGGGACCACCCCCGCTCGACGCCCGGCGAAGGTTTTGGGGTGTATGCAGGGGTTTCTTACAGCTTCCGCTAACAGGCCTTTACACCCGGGAGCGCCGCCATGCGGCCCTCCTGGGCGTCAACAGCTATCAAACAGCGCGGTTAAGCTTCACCCAAGAGGCGAACTTGTCGATGAACGCCTGCAAGAATGGCCGGGTCTTGTCATTGAGCTTGCCTGATTCGTCGAACAGGTTGGCCGCGCCGCCGATGTAGGCCTCTGGCATCTGCATGCAGGGCATGTCGAGGAACACCAACGCCTGGCGCACGGCGTGGTTGGCGCCAAAGCCGCCGATGGCACCCGGCGATACACTGACGACCGCCGTGGGTTTACCCGCCCAGGCGCTTTGCCCATAGGGCCGGGAGCCGACGTCGATGGCGTTTTTCAGGCAGCCCGGTATCGAGCGGTTGTATTCCGGGGTGACGAACAGCACTGCATCGCTGTGGCGGATGTCATCGCGGAAACGGGTCCAGGCCTGGGGTGCAGCTTCAGCCTCGACATCTTCGTTGTACATAGGCAGGTCGCCGATTTCGACGATTTTCAAGGCCAGGCTTGAGGGGGCCAGTTCCGACAAGGCGCGGGCGACCTTACGGTTGTAGGACTCCTTGCGCAAGCTACCGACAACGACAGCAACCGAATACACCTGGGTCATGGCGATCTCCATACTTCACGGGTTCAAGGGACGATGTAGTTATAGATGACCCTTTTCAGGCGCTTTGGTTTTTTTTCGGGCGCACGAAAACTTCCCTGACCGTTCCACGGTCTATTACTCCATACATTTCTTACGCAATTCAGAGGGTTCCACCCAAATGGCAGCAGTAATGGTCGGCCAATTCCATGCCCGTGACGCCGAAGGCCGCATCTACCCCGTGCACGAGTTTCAGGAATCGACCCTGCAACTGGACGGCAGCACGACGGGCGCCCCTATCACCACCTATCGCCTTGCCATCGGCGACCGGGTCAACCACTTGGGTGAGAACCGCTTCGAGCTGGTACGTACGGGTATCGAGATCATCCGTATTCCGTAAGGCGGGCGATGTGCAGGGGCTGCCTTACCCCTGTCCCTGTGGGAGCGGGTTTACCCGCGAAGCAGGCAGCGCGGGGCATGGTACCGGCTTCGCCGGTGTTCGCGGGTAAACCCGCTCCCACCGTGATGACGCCAACTTTGAGATCTTGTGGAAGACAGTTGCCCCCACAGGCCCCCTCACTACCCGGCTGTCGCCTCATTCAAGGCCTGCCACATCGATGGGCCACCCGCCGACTTGGCGATGGCCGCCAGGCGTTCGGCATGGGCCTCCAGTTCATCGGCGCTAGCCATCACCACCCGCCCTGGTGCGCGACCGGTGATGCGGCGGATTTCACTGCCGCCACTACCCTGCCCGTCTCCATCAGCGTCAGTACCATGCCCCGCCAGCGACAGGCTGGTCTGGCCCCCGGTCATCGCCAGGTAAACGTCGGCCAGCAGTTCGGAGTCGAGCAACGCGCCGTGCAACTCACGGCCGGAGTTGTCGATGTCGTAGCGTTTGCACAGGGCATCCAGGCTGTTGCGCTGCCCCGGGTGGCGCGCCCGCGCCAGCAACAGGGTGTCGAGAATGGCGCAGTGCTGCGAGATGTCCGCCCGGTCCTGCTGGCCCAGCAAGGCATACTCGTTATTGATGAACCCGACGTCGAACGCCGCGTTATGGATGACCAGCGTGGCGCCGCGGATGAAGTCGAAGAACTCTTCGGCCACATCGCCAAACCGGGGCTTGCCGATCAGGAAGGCATCGGTGATGCCGTGAACGTTGATCGCCCCCTCGTCGCTCTCGCGATCCGGCTGCAGGTACACATGAAAATGCCGCCCCGTCAGCCGCCGGCCAATCACCTCGACACAGCCGATTTCGATGATGCGGTGCCCCTCGCTCACCGGCATGCCCGTGGTTTCGGTATCGAGGATGACGAACCGTTTGTCTTGCTGCTCCACGTGGCGTGCTCCAAGTTGCATCAGTTACAGGGGCGCGCAGTATACCAGCAAGCGCCAGGCACCACGCGCCAGCCTGTCGATCAGCGCCCGGCGCGGACCTCGTCGACGCCGCGGTTGGCCAACTGATCGGCGCGTTCGTTGCCGGGGTGGCCGATGTGGCCACGCACCCATTTCCAGGTCACGCGGTGGCGGTTGACCTGTTCGTCCAGCTGCTGCCACAGGTCGGCGTTTTTAACCGGTTCCTTGGCGGCGGTTTTCCAGCCGCGCTTCTTCCAGTTCACCATCCACTCGTTGATGCCTTTCATCACGTATTGCGAGTCGGTGGTCAGCACCACGTCGCACTCACGCTTGAGGGCCATCAGCCCCTGGATGGCGGCCATGAGCTCCATGCGGTTGTTGGTGGTTTCACGCTCGCCGCCCCACAGCTCCTTCTCCACGCCCTTGAATATCATCAGGACGCCCCAGCCGCCCGGGCCAGGGTTGCCCTTGCAGGCACCATCAATATACATCTCGACGCTTTCGCTCATGCACCACTCATGTTCAGTTCTGTTCGGTATCGGTACTGGCCGCAGCGCGGTTCACCTTGGCCAGCGGCAACGGCAGCAGCTTGCCCATCGGCTCGCGCCTTTCGGGTCGCAATGGGCGCAGGCCAACCACCATCTTGCGCGCCACTAAGAGGTAGACACCGCCGCCTGCACTTTGCCAGCCACCAGCGATGCGCTCCCAACCTTGCAGGCGTTGCTGCCAGGCGGGTGAAGCGAGCGGCGGACGATAGCACCCGAAGCGGCGTTTCTCCAGCGCGAAGCCCAGCAGGTTCAGCCAGTCTCCTACCCTGGATGCCGGGATGCAGCGGGCCTTGCGCAAGGCCCCCTGGCTGAAGCAATGGCGGATGCCCCAACTGCTCCACGGGTTGATGCCGATGATCAACAGGTGCCCACCTGGGCGCACGGCGCTGGCAGCCTCGCGCAGCAGGCCGTGGGGTGAAAGGCTGAAATCCAGGCCATGCTGCAGCACCACCACGTCGGCGGCGTGTTCGCTCAATGGCCAGGCCTGCTCTTCGCAGACGATTTCAACCCCCGGCAAAGGCGCGCCCAGGCGCACATTGCGTTGCACCTTGGGCGCACTAGGTGGCGCTTCGGCGCACGGGCCATAGTGCACGAGATAGCCACCAAAGAAGCGCCCCAGTTCCTCTTCGAGCAGCTTCTGTTCCTCCTGGAGCATCAACCGGCCCACCGGGCCGTTGAACCACTCACGGGCCAGGCTGGTCAGCGTGACCCACTCCGGGTCGGCCTGGGCAAAGGCTTGGTCGGTCATTGTGCTCTCCCTCGAAGGTTCTCGCGCCGCGCCATCGCGGCTAAGATGCCTTCATATGCCAAGCTAGGCGAATCGGATCCGCACCATGATACAGATCGATGCTCTCCCCGCTTTCTCCGATAACTACATCTGGTTGTTACAGGATAATGCCAAACGCCAGTGCGCGGTGGTCGACCCGGGCGATGCCGGCCCAGTGCAGCGCTGGCTGGCCGCGCACCCCGGGTGGACGCTGACGGACATCCTGATCACCCACCACCACAATGACCATGTGGGCGGGGTTGAACAGCTCAAGCGGCAGACCGGCGCACGGATCTACGGGCCGGCCAGCGAAGCGATCCCGTGCCGCGACGTGGCCCTGGGCGAGGGTGACCAGGTCACCGTGCTGGGCCAGACCTACCAGGTACTGGCCGTACCCGGCCATACCCTGGGGCATATCGCATTCTTCAGCGACCAACCCACACCCGCGGTGCTGTTCAGTGGCGACACGCTGTTCGCGGCCGGTTGCGGGCGCATGTTCGAGGGCACACCCGAGCAGATGCAGCCTGCCCTGGCACGCCTGGCGGCGCTGCCGGAGCACACCCAGGTGTACTGCGCCCACGAATACACCCTGAGCAACCTGCGCTTCGCCAAGGCGGTGGAACCTGGCAACGCGGACATCCAGCAACGCTTCGAAGACGTCAGCCGCCTGCGTGCAGAGGATCGCATCACGTTGCCCTCCACCATCGGCCTGGAACGGCGCACAAATCCATTTTTGCGCACCTCTGAAACATTAGTTAAACAAAAAGCAGACGAATGGAAGGGACATTCCAACACCACGCATGTCGCTGTTTTTGCTGCCTTGAGGTCTTGGAAAGACCAGTTCTGATAACCCCAAGATATATCGCAAGTGGTGGGGAAAGGTTGACCCGGTAGGGTGCGGTTCCTAGAATCGCCGAAATTTTTCGCCCGGATACCCGTACCCGCCGATGTCTTCCCGTAGCCGCAGAACCTCTCATTCCGTCGCGCTGACGCGCCTGGCCCAGGTCAGTGCGCTGGCCCTGGCCGCCACCCTGGTGGGTTGCCAGAGCACCCGTCAGCTCGAAGAATCCGACAGCGTTCGCGCGCACAATTACCAGGCGCGAATCAAGCCAAAGCCCGCGCCGCTGCTGGCCAAGCCTGTGGAGCAGGCACCGCGCGACGTCTGGGAGCGCATGCGCCAGGGCTTCGTACTGCAGGACTACATCGACGTCAACCCACGTATCGACCAGCAGCGCCTCTGGTTCGCCAGCAACCCCACCTTTATCGAGAGCGCGGGCGAGCGCGGCAGCCTGTACCTGCACTACATCGTCGAACGCCTGGAAGAACGCGGCATGCCGCTGGAGCTGGCGCTGCTGCCAGCCATCGAAAGCGCCTACAACCCGATGGCCTACTCCCGCGCCAGTGCTGCCGGCATGTGGCAGTTCATGCCGGCCACCGGCCGCCATTTCAACCTGCGCCAGACCAACTTCTATGACGGGCGCCGCGACGTCACCGCCTCGACCAACGCGGCGCTGGACTACCTCACCCGCCTGCACGACATGTTCAACGGGGACTGGCTGCTGGCCCTGGCGGCCTACAACGCAGGCGAAGGCACCGTGAGCCGGGCCATGGAGCGCAACGAAAAGCTCGGCCTGCCCACCGACTACTGGAACCTGCCACTGCCTCAGGAAACCCGCGACTACGTGCCCAAGCTGCTGGCCCTGTCACAGGTGGTGTCCACCCCTGAAGCCTACGGCGTCAACCTCACACCGATCGCCAACGAGCCCTATTTCGAGGCGGTAGCCATCAATGACCGCCTCGACCTAACCCGCGTAGCGGCGTTCGCCAACATCGACGAAGACGAGCTGATTCAGCTCAACCCGGCATTCAAGAAGCGCATGACCGTCGACGGCCCCAAGCAACTGCTGGTGCCTACCGCCAAGGCGCAGTTGCTCACCGCCAGCCTTTCCAACCTCAAACCCGAGCAACTGGTGACCCTGCAGCCGCCGCAGGCAGCCTTCGCCCGGGCCGTGGCAGAGGCCAAGGCACCTGCCGCAGCCCGCAGCTACCGGGTCAAGCGCGGGGACAACCTGGGTGCGATTGCCCAGGCCAACCGTGTATCGGTGCAGGACATCAAGCGCTGGAACCGCCTGAGTGGCAACAACCTGCGCGCCGGCCAGGTGCTGGCCCTGCGCGGCGGCAATGCGCCGAGTGCAGCAGCCAACCGGGTCGCCAGCGCTGCCCAGCGTTCTACCCAGTACAAGGTGCGTAAAGGCGACTCCCTGTACCTGGTGGCCAAGCGTTTCAATGTGGAGATGACCCACCTCAAGCGCTGGAACCCACGCAGCGGCCATGCCCTGAAACCCGGCCAGACCCTGACCGTCTACCTCGGCCACTGAAAGTGTGCAGCTTCGGGCATGCAGCCTGAAGCTTTTTCCTACACTGGCAAGCTGTTACTGTACCCCGATCAAAGCCCAATGCCTCTGGATCGGATGCCGACTTGATACGTCCCCTCCTGCTTACGCTCAGCCTGGCCTTGAGCTTTCCCACAGTCGCGATGGTGAGCGAAAGCCACGGATACGCGCAGTTCGGCACGCTCAAATACCCAGCCACCTTTACCCACTTCGACTGGGTCAACCCGCAAGCACCCAAGGGTGGCACCTTGCGGGCCATGGCCTTCGGCACGTTTGACACCCTCAACCCCTATACCTTCAAGGGGTCGAGCCCGGTCACCACGCCCAACTTCCAACAGTACGGCGTCAGCGAGCTGAACGAAACGCTGATGGTAGGCACCGGCCAGTACGACCCCTCCGGCGACGAGCCCACGTCCAGCTATGGACTGATCGCCCGTTCGGTCGAATACAGCGAAGACCGCAGTTGGGTGGTGTTCAACCTGCGCCCCGAAGCCCGCTGGCACGATGGCAAGCCGATTACCTCGGCAGATGTTGCCTTCAGCTACCGCACGCTGCTCAAGGAAGGCCACCCCCTTTACCGCACCAACCTGCAGGAAGTGCAGCGGGTGGACATCCTTGGGCCGTTGCGCATCCGTTTCGTGTTCAAGCGGGCGGGCAACCCGCTGTTGATCCTGCGCCTTGGGGAAATGCCGGTGCTGCCCAAGCACTATTGGCAGAACCGCGATTTCAAGGCCACCACCTTCGAGCCACCGCTGGGCAGTGGCCCCTACCGCATCACCGAGGTCCAGCCGGGCCGCCGGCTGGTGTTCGAGCGCGTGAAGAACTACTGGGGCAAGGACCTGGCGGTGAACCGCGGCAAGTACAACTTCGACCGCGTCGAATACGAGTTCTACCGCGATGCAACGGTGGCCTTCGAGGCGTTCAAGGCGGGTGAGTTCGACATCTATATCGAGCACCAGGCCAAGAACTGGGCGAACGGCTACAACTTCCCCGCCGTGCGCCGGGGCGAGGTGATAAAGGCGCAGATCCCCCACCGCATCCCCACGCAAACCCAGGGCCTGTTCATGAACAGCCGCCGCGCCACCTTCAGCGACCCGCGGGTGCGTGAGGCGCTGGGGCTGATGCTGGACTTCGAGTGGACCAACCGCGCGCTGTTCAGCAGCGCTTACCGCCGCTCTACCAGCTACTACCCCAACAGCGAATTCACCGCCGAGGGCCTGCCAAGCGGCAAGGAGTGGCTGCTGCTGGCGCCGTTTCGCGATCAACTGCCGGCCAAGCTGTTCACCGAACCCTACCAGGTGAGCCACACGGATGGCCGTGGCATTGGCCGCCAGACCCTGCGCAAAGCCCTGGGCCTGCTGGGTGAAGCCGGCTGGAAGCTGAACGGGCAGCGCCTGGTCGACGCCAAGGGCCAGCAGCTGCGCATGGAGGTGCTGCTGGTAAACCCCAACCTTGAACGCATCCTGCAACCTTATGTCGAAAATCTGTCCAGCATAGGTATCGACGCACACTTGCGCACCGTGGACCGCGCCCAGTACAAACAGCGGCTGGACCAGTTTGATTTCGACATGATCCTGATGACCCTCAACCAGACCCTCAGCCCCGGCCTTGAACAGTGGCTGTACTTCCACTCCAGCCAGGCGGCAACCAAGGGCAGCAAGAATTACGCAGGCGTCAAGGACCCTGTGGTGGACCACCTGCTCGACACGCTGCTGGCCGCACGCACCCGCGATGACCAGGTTGCCGCTGCCCGTGCACTGGACCGGGTGCTTTCGTGGCAGTACTACATGATCCCCAACTGGTACCTGGACAACCATCGCCTGGCCTACCGCAACCGCTTCGCCTTCATCACCACGCCGCCCTACACCCTTGGGCTGAACAGCTGGTGGATCAAGACTTCGGAGAAAGCCCAATGACGCCAACCCACCGACTGCGCCGGTTGGCAGGCAGCCTTCTGCTGGCCTGCCTGAGCCTTCCCGCCCTGGCGGCCCCCCAGCATGCACTGACCTTGTATGACGAGCCGCCCAAGTACCCCGCCGACTTCAAGCACTTCGACTACGTGAACCCGGACGCCCCCAAGGGCGGCACCTTCCGCCAGTCCAGCTTCGGTGGCTTCGACAGCCTCAACCCGTTCATCAACAAAGGCGTGTCGGCCGAGAACATCAGCGTCATCTACGACACGTTGATGCGCCAGAGCCTGGACGAGCCGTTTACCGAATACGGGCTGGTGGCCGGCAAGATCGAAAAAGCGCCGGACAACAGCTGGGTGCGCTTCTACCTGCGCCCCGAAGCGCGCTTCCATGACGGTACGCCGATGCGTGCCGAAGACGTGGTGTTCAGCTTCAATGCGCTGGTAAAGGACGGCGCGCCACTGTACCGGCAGTACTACGCCGACGTCGAAGACGTAATCGCCGAAGACCCGCTCAAGGTGCTGTTCAAGTTCAAGCACAAGGGCAACCGCGAGCTGCCGCTGATCCTCGGCCAGTTACCGGTGTTGCCCAAGCACTGGTACGCCACCCGCGACTTCAAGCGTGGCAACCTGGAAGTGCCCCTGGGCAGCGGCCCGTACAAGGTCGCCGAGGTCAAGGCCGGGCGTTCGGTGCGCTATGAGCGGGTAAAGGACTACTGGGCCAAGGACCTGCCGATCAACCGCGGCCTCTACAACTTCGATGCAATGACCTACGACTCCTACCGCGACACCACGGTCGCCCTGGAGGCGCTGAAGGCAGGTGCATTCGACTACGCGCTGGAAGTAAGCGCCAAGAACTGGGCCACCGCCTACAACGTGCCTGCCGTACGCGATGGCCGGCTGATCAAGGAAGAACTGCCCAACGGCAACCCTACCGGCATGCAGGGCTTCATCTTCAATATCCGTCGCCCGGTGTTCCAGGACGTGCGTGTACGCCAGGCACTGAGCCTGTTGCTGGACTACGAATGGACCAACAAGCAGCTGTTCAATGGCGCCTATACGCGCACGGGCAGTTACTTCGAGAACTCGGACATGGCAGCTCGCGGGCTGCCCAGCCCCAGCGAGCTGAGCATCCTCGAGCCATTGCGCGGCAAAGTGCCAGACCCTGTGTTCAACCAGGCTTTCCACAACCCGGTCAGCGACGGCAGCGGCATGATTCGCGACCAGCAGCGCCAGGCCTACAAACTGCTGCAGGAAGCCGGCTGGAAGATCGTCGACGACAAGATGGTCGACGCCCAGGGCAAGCCCGTGAGCATCGAGTTTTTGCTGGCGCAAACCGAGTTCGAACGGGTTCTGCTGCCCTTCAAGCGCAACCTGGCTGACCTGGGCATCGAGCTGAACATCCGCCGCGTCGACGTTTCCCAGTACATAACCCGCCTGCGTTCGCGGGACTTCGACATGATCGTGGGCAGTTACCCGCAGTCCAACTCGCCCGGCAACGAACAGCGCGAGTTCTGGTCCAGCAATGCCGCCGACAACCCCGGCAGCCGCAACTTCATCGGCCTGCGCGACCCGGCCATCGACCAACTGGTGGAAGCGCTGATCAACGCCGATTCGCGCCAGAGCCTGATCGACCATTGCCGCGCCCTGGACCGGGTGTTGCTGTGGGGCTACTACGTAATCCCCAACTGGCACATCAAAACCTGGCGTGTGGCCTACTGGAACCACATAGGCCACCCCAAGGTTTCGCCCAAATATGACATCGGCATCGACACCTGGTGGATCAAGCCCGACGTTACCCCGGCCGTAAGCGCCGCCCCCGCGAACGAGGCCAACTGAGATGCTGGCCTACATCCTGCGGCGCCTGCTGCTGATCATCCCGACCCTGTTCGGCATCCTGGTCATCAACTTCATCATTGTCCAGGCTGCCCCTGGCGGCCCGGTGGAGCAGATGATCGCCAAGCTGGAGGGCTTTGAAGGCGCCACCAGCCGCATTGCCGGCGGCGGCGCCGAAGTGTCCGTGGCCGGCTCCAACTACCGGGGCGCCCAGGGCCTGGACCCGGCGTTGATCGCCGAAATCGAGCACATGTACGGTTTCGACAAATCACCGCCCGAGCGCCTGTGGATCATGATCAAGAACTACGCCCGGCTGGACTTCGGCGACAGCTTCTTCCGCGATGCCAAGGTGATCGACCTGATCATCGAGAAAATGCCGGTGTCGATCTCGCTGGGGTTGTGGAGCACCTTGATCATGTACCTGATCTCGATCCCCCTGGGCATCGCCAAGGCTGTGCGCCACGGCAGCCATTTCGATGTATGGACCAGCTCGGCGATCATCGTCGGCTACGCCATCCCGGCGTTCCTGTTCGCCATCCTGCTGATCGTGCTGTTTGCCGGTGGCAGCTACTTCGACTGGTTCCCACTGCGCGGCCTCACCTCGAACAACTTCGACGAGCTGAGCACCACCGGCAAGGTGCTCGACTACTTCTGGCACCTGGTACTGCCCATCACCGCGCTGGTCATCGGCAACTTCGCCACCATGACCCTGCTCACCAAGAACAGCTTCCTGGACGAGATCAACAAGCAGTACGTGGTCACCGCCAAGGCCAAGGGCCTGAGCAGGCCGCGGGTGCTGTACGGGCATGTGTTCCGTAATGCCATGCTGCTGGTGATCGCCGGTTTCCCGTCGGCGTTCATTGGCATCTTCTTCACCGGTTCCCTGCTGATCGAAGTGATTTTCAGCCTCGACGGCCTGGGGCTGATGAGTTTCGAGGCGGCCATCAACCGCGACTACCCGGTGGTCTTCGGCACCCTGTTCATCTTCACCCTGCTGGGGCTGGTGGTGAAACTGATCGGCGACCTGACCTACACCCTGGTCGATCCGCGCATCGACTTTGCCAGCCGGGAGCACTGACATGGCCTTGTCCCCTCTCAACCGCCGGCGCTTCGAGCGCTTCAAGGCCAACCGCCGTGGCTGGTGGTCGCTGTGGTTGTTCCTGATTCTGTTCGGCCTGAGCCTGGGCGCCGAGCTGATCGCCAACGACAAACCCATCGCCGTGCGCTACGACGGTGAGTGGTACTTCCCGGCGTTCAAGCGCTACCCGGAGACCACCTTCGGCGGTGAATTCCCGCTGGAAGCCAACTACAAGAGCCCGTACATACGCGAGCTGCTGGCGAAGAAGGACAGCTTCGTGCTGTGGGCACCGATCCCGTTCAGCTACCAAAGCATCAACTACGACCTGCGCGTGCCGGCCCCCGCGCCGCCTTCGGCGGACAACTGGCTAGGCACCGATGACCAGGGCCGCGATGTGCTGGCCAGGGTCATCTACGGTTTCCGCATTTCCGTGCTGTTCGCCCTCACCCTCACCGTGCTCAGTTCCATCGTGGGGGTGATCGCCGGGGCCTTGCAGGGCTTCTACGGTGGCTGGGTAGACCTGGCCGGGCAGCGCTTTCTGGAGATCTGGTCCGGCCTGCCTGTGCTGTACCTGCTGATCATCCTGGCCAGTTTCGTGCAACCCAACTTCTGGTGGCTGCTGGGCATCATGTTGTTGTTTTCGTGGATGAGCCTGGTGGATGTGGTGCGCGCCGAGTTCCTGCGCGGGCGCAACTTGGAATACGTGCGCGCCGCCCGGGCATTGGGCATGCGCAATGGCGCCATCATGTACCGGCACATTCTGCCTAACGCCATGATTTCGACCATGACCTTCATGCCCTTCATCCTCACCGGTGCCATCGGCACGCTGACCGCCCTGGACTTCCTCGGCTTCGGCCTGCCGCCAGGGGCGCCGTCGCTGGGCGAGCTGGTGGCCCAGGGCAAGTCCAACCTCCAGGCGCCCTGGCTGGGCATCAGCGCTTTCGCCGTGCTGGCCCTGATGCTGAGCCTGCTGGTGTTCATCGGCGAATCCGCCCGCGATGCCTTCGACCCGAGGAAGTGACATGAGTGAACAGAACCTGATCGAAGTGCGCGACCTGGCCGTGGAGTTCGTGACCGGCGAGCACGTCAACCGTGTGGTCGATGGCATCAGCTTCGATATCCGCAAGGGTGAAACCCTGGCGCTGGTGGGCGAGAGCGGGTCGGGCAAGTCCGTCACCGCGCACTCCATTCTGCGCTTGCTGCCCTACCCCCTGGCACGTCACCCGGCGGGTAGCATCCGCTACGAAGGCAAGGACCTGCTTCAGCAAAACGAAAAGAGCCTGCAGCGCATCCGCGGCGACCGCATTGCGATGATTTTCCAGGAGCCAATGACCTCGCTGAACCCTTTGCACAGCATCGAAAAGCAAATCAACGAGATCCTGCTGCTGCACAAGGGGCTGACCGGCAAGCAGGCCACTGCACGCACCCTGGAACTGCTGGACATGGTGGGCATACCGGAGCCACACAAGCGCCTCAAGGCCCTGCCCCATGAGCTGTCCGGCGGCCAGCGCCAACGGGTGATGATCGCCATGGCACTGGCCAACGAGCCCGAACTGCTGATTGCCGACGAACCCACCACGGCGCTGGACGTGACCGTGCAGTTGAAGATTCTCGACCTGCTCAAGGCGCTGCAGGCACGCCTGGGCATGGCGCTGCTGCTGATCAGCCATGACCTCAACCTGGTGCGGCGCGTCGCCCATCGGGTGTGCGTAATGCAGCGCGGCAAGATCGTCGAGCAGGCCGAGTGCGCGACGCTGTTCAGCGCACCGCAACACCCCTACACGCAGATGCTGATCAACGCCGAGCCCAGCGGGCTGCCGGCCCACAACCCGCAGGGTGCACCGCTGCTCGAGGTGGATGACCTGAAGGTCTGGTTCCCGATCAAGAAAGGCCTGCTGCGCCGCACCGTCGACCATGTAAAGGCCGTGGATGGGGTGAATTTCAGCCTGCCCCAGGGCCAGACACTGGGCATCGTCGGTGAGTCCGGCTCGGGCAAGTCCACATTGGGGCTGGCCATTTTGCGCCTGATAGCCAGCCGCGGCGCCATCCGTTTCAACGGGCAGGACCTGCAAGGGCTGAATCAGCAAGCGGTGCGCCCGCTGCGCCGGGAGATGCAGGTGGTGTTCCAGGACCCGTTCGGCAGCCTGAGCCCGCGCATGAGCGTGGCGGACATCGTTGGTGAGGGCCTACGCATTCACCGTATCGGCACCGCCGCAGAACAGGAAGCGGCGATCATCGCGGCGCTGGAAGAGGTCGGGCTCGACCCGCAAACCCGTCATCGCTACCCGCATGAGTTCTCTGGTGGCCAACGTCAGCGCGTCGCCATCGCCCGGGCCCTGGTGCTCAAACCTGCCCTGATCCTGCTGGACGAACCCACCTCCGCGCTGGACCGCACCGTCCAACGCCAGGTGGTCGAGTTGCTGCGCAACCTGCAGCACAAGTACAACCTCACCTACCTGTTCATCAGCCACGACCTGGCCGTGGTCAAGGCGCTGAGCCACCAGTTGATGGTGATCAAGCATGGGCATGTGGTGGAGCAAGGCGATGCCCAGGCGATCTTCCAGGCCCCGCAGCATGCCTACACTCAGCAACTGCTGGAGGCGGCATTTCTGCAGGCTGAAGTGTCATGACAGGCAGCAGCTGGCGCCTTAGCCACAGGCGCCAGCTGCGCAATCGCCCACAGCACTTCCAGCACCAGAATGCCCCACAGCAACGCGGAGGCCCCGTTGGCCAGCGCATACAGCTGCCAGGCAGAAAACAGCACCCGGCCTGCGGCGTCGTAGCGGCCGAACAACACCTGCGGGTGACGGATCCGCAGCCACGCCCACACACACACGATCGAGCCCATCAGGTTGGCCATCATCACGTGCATGGGTTCGAACACGGGTATTTCCCCTGCAAGGCCGAGGGTGCCGTGTAGCGTGCTGAGCCAGCCATGCAGCCAGGCAAAGGTCCAGGGGGTGGCGAAGCCTACAGTGATCAGCAAGTCGTAGAGGCCGCTGGCTCGCACCAGCTGGCGATACTGGGTGTTGCTCCACATGTTCGATGCCTTCTGCAATTCAATGAAGGCAGCAGGCTAAAGCCTGGAGTATGCTCCAGGGTCAAGCCCATGTTCAGGAAAAACACAGTGCGTATTGGTCAACTGGCCCAGGCCTGCGGCGTCAGCCGTGACACCCTGCGCTTTTACGAGGAACGTGGGCTGATCCGCTCGCACCGGTTGGCCAATGGCTACCGCGACTACGATCAGGAAACCGCCCAACTGGTCGCGTTCATTCGCACTGCGCAGCAGTTGGGGTTCAGCCTGAACGAGATCGGCAGCAACGTGCAGACGCTCTGGGCCGCCCCAGACCCGGACCGCGTAGTGGAGGCGCTGCTACGGGACAAACTGGCCTTGGTGGAACAGCGCCTGGCAGACCTGCAAGCCCTGCGTGCTGCCTTGCAGCAACGCCTGACCCTGGCCTGCCCGCTGCGCCCGGAGTTACCCGCCGCTAGCGCAGGTCCTCGCTGACCCGCTCCACCGCCGCCACCACCCGTTTGGCGCCTTCCTGTATACCCGTGATGACATGGCCGGCATGCCCGGCCAGTTGCAGCCCATTGGCGGCTTCGGTGCGGCTGCTTTGCACTTCGCCAACGGCCTGGCTGACCAGGGCCTGGTTGCGCGCCACCACAGCATCGATTTCGGCCGTGGCAGTACTGGTGCGGCCGGCCAGCTTGCGCACTTCGTCGGCCACCACCGCAAAGCCACGCCCCTGTTCACCCGCCCGGGCAGCCTCGATGGCGGCATTCAAGGCCAGCAGGTTGGTCTGCGAGGCGATGGCACCGATGGTCTGCACGATCGCGCTGATGACCGTGGACTGTTCACCCAGCGCACTGATGGTATCGCCAGCCGATTGCAACTGACGGGCCACACCCTGCATCGACTGCCCCACCTCGTGCATCACCAACACACCCTCGCTGGCGCCGCCGTCGGTACGCCGCGACACTTCCAGGGCCACCTGCGCGGCCTGGCGCACCGCCTCCTCGCGCTGCACCTGGTCGGTGACCACCGAGGCGAATTTCACCACCCTCACCAATTTGCCACTGGCGTCGCTGACAGGGTTGTAGCTGGCTTCCAGCCACACTTCATGGCCCTGTTTATCGAGGCGTTTGAAGCGGCCGGTCACATAACGGCCGGCATTGAGGGTGCGCCAGAAAGTGGTGTAGCCGTCCCCGGACACTTCCTCGGCGCTGCAGAACATGCGGTGGTGCTGGCCGACCACTTCTTCCAGCCGATACCCCAGGGCGTTGAGGAAGTTGGCGTTGGCCGAGAGCACCTTGCCGGTCAGGTCGAACTGGATGACTGCGCTGGAGCGTAACAGGGCATCTACCAGCGCCTGGCTCTCCTGGGCAGGTTCGGCCAGCCACTGGGCCAGCGGTTGCCCCACTACTTCGCCAGCCTCTACCGCCAGCGCCGCAGCAAAGGCCGGGCTGCAGGCGGCGACGCGGCGCTGGTCGTCCAGGCGCAGGAAAGCGCCGCTTTCCAGTTGTTGAAGGCGCTGACGGAGTTCAGCGAGTTCGGCATCACGCGCGGCTAGCGTTGCTTTTAGTTGGCGATTGAACATGAATGTCACCTGCGGGTGGAGTGCGCCATTGTCATTAGCCGGCGACCTGATCGATCTGCCGGGTGTTGCAGAACCATTGCACGAAATCGGCGACCGGCATGGGCCGGGCGATATGGAACCCCTGGGCCTCGGCGCATCCCCAGGCCGACACCTGGGCGAGCTGTTGCGCCGTTTCAACCCCTTCTGCCAGTACCCGGTATTTCAGGTGGCTGGCAAGGTCGATCACCGACCGCACCAGCAATGCCTCTCTGCAGCCTGGCAGCGCGTGGTGCACCAGCGACCTGTCGAGCTTGACGATGCTGGCCGGTATCCGCGCCAGGTAAACCCAGTTGCAGTAGCCGGTGCCAAAGTCGTCAATGGCAATGTCGATGCCGGCTTGCTGGGCGCGTTGCAACTGCAACTGCAACGCCTCGGGCTGCTCGATCAGCACACTTTCGGTGAATTCCAGTTGAACCCGCCTGGCGGAGATGGCTGCGCCCTGCAATGTGCCCAACAGCGCATCCATGAAGGTCGGGCTCTCTAGGTCACGGGCCGTGACGTTCAGGCTGATGCTGAAATCCATCCCCCGGGTATTGTCCAGAATGCCCACCACAGCGCGCATCACCCAAAGGCTGAGGCTGGCCATGAGCGCAGTCTTCTCTGCCAAGGGAATGAATTCTGCCGGGGATACATTACCCAACTGGGGGTGGTGCCAGCGTAGCAGCGCCTCTGCCGACCGGCATTGGCCAGAAGGCAGTTCAATGCGCGGTTGCAGGTGCAGGCTGAGCTCACCTTCATTGAGCAAGGCGTGCCCCAGGGATGCCAGCAGCAGCAACGCACGGCGCTGGGCGGCATCGACCTCCGGCACATACCAGGCATAGCGCCTCACATTGCGCCGCGCCGAGTCCGCTGCAGCCACCGCCCTGCGTAACCATTCCAGGCTGTTGCGTTCGTCGGCCGGGGGGGTGATTGGCGCAATGCCGATGCCGGCATCCAGCAACACCGGCACCTGGTGGCACTGGGCAGGCGCCTGCAGTGCAGCCACGATGCGCTGGCACAAGGGCTGAACGCTGCCAACGTCTTCCAGCAAGACCGCAAAGCGCGTAGGGCTTATCTTGTACAGGCATAGCCCACCGTCCAACTGCGTAGCAATGCGTGCC
The DNA here is from genome assembly GCF_016647875.1 of Pseudomonas sp. S36. Taxonomy (NCBI): domain Bacteria; kingdom Pseudomonadati; phylum Pseudomonadota; class Gammaproteobacteria; order Pseudomonadales; family Pseudomonadaceae; genus Pseudomonas; species Pseudomonas sp. S36. The sequence continues at coordinate 99,163 of NZ_JACVVG010000004.1, forward strand.
ATGGCCTGCAGGGTCAGGTCGTGGGCGAAGTTGTAGCCCAACCCGCGGATGATGTCGTTGAGCGCCTCGGGGGGCATGATGTCTACCGCCAACAGGGTCAACGCCTGCCAACGGCCCAGCGCCGCGCTCACGTCGTATTCGAGCTTGAGGCGGTTGAACAGGCCAGTGTCCTGGTCCGTGAATACATTCCGGCGCAAGCCAGAGATGATCTGCATGGCGGTTTCGGCGAAGGCCACCAGCATGGCTTTTTGCGCGTCGTCCAGCGGTGGACGCGTGGTGGTGTCGATGATGCAGAAACTGCCAATCGCAATCCGCTGCCCGACCATCAGCGGCGCACCGCAGTAGTAGCGTACGCCGGGTTCGCCGGTGACCAGCGGGTTGCGCGCGAAGCGAATATCGGCAGTGGCGTCCAGCACTTCCATGGGCTGGACCTGCAAAATGGTGTGAGCACAGAACGAAATGTCCCGGGGCATTGTCTGTGCATCCAGCCCGGCCCGTGCCGCAAACCACTGCTGGCACTCACCGACGATCGAAACCACGCAGGTGGGCACCCCGAAGTAGCGGCGCGCCAGGTCGACCAGCGCCTTCAACTCGGTACTGGGCTCATGGTGCAACACGCACCACTCGGCAACCTCTGCCAGGCGGTCCTGTTCGTTGATCGGAACGGGTGCAACCATCATCTCGTTTCACCAGTCCTACAGGGCAGTGGATCATCAGAAGGGGAATAATGGCGCTACGCTACACCAAATACTTGTACAAACCTAACTACTTGTACAAGTTTTTTGAAGGATGTTGCCGAGTGGTTGATCTCCGTCAAGCTATCGGGGCTGCTGCTTTTCAGAAAAACTGAAAATGATCGTCTTTCGTTGTCTGGCAAAAACCGCATAAATACGGGCTGCCTCCACCTCGATGACGGTAGCCCCATGCACAACTTTCCAGCTGACGCCTCTACACCCTTGATCGACCAACTGGCTGCGCGGGCCAGCCTGGCAAGCCCTGTGCTCGGTGCCAGCCAGGCAGCCACCCTGTTGCAAGCGCATTACGGCCTCTCGGGGGAACTGCAGGCGCTTGGCAGCCAGCAGGACTTCAACCTGCGCGTGGAAACGTCGCAAGGGCGCTACGTGCTGAAGGCCTGCCACGGCAGCTATGCTGAAACCGAACTGCAGGCGCAACATGCCGCGCTGGATCATCTGAAGGCCCAAGGCCTGCCCGTGCCTGCGGTGATCGCGGCACACAGCGGCGACACCCTGCTGGTAGTGAACGTCGGCGAGCAGCCGCTGCGCGTACGCTTGCTGGAGTATCTCGACGGCCAGCCGTTGACCCGTGTCGCCCACCTGTCACCGGACGTGGTGGGCCGCCTGGGCGCACTCTGTGCACAGGTCGACAGGGCGCTTGCCGGTTTCGACCACCCGGGGCTGGCCCGCACGCTCCAATGGGACCCCCGCCATGCCCGCACCCTGGTCAACCACTTGCTGCCGTTGATTGAAGACGCCGGCCAGCGCGCCCGGCTGCACGAAGCCGCCCGTGTGGCAGGCGAGCGCCTGGCGCCGCTGGTCGATCGGCTGCCTACGCAGGCTGTGCACCTGGACATCACCGATGACAATACCGTGTGGGCCCTCGACCCACAGCGTCAATGGCGGCTGCAGGGCGTGATCGATTTCGGCGACCTTATCCGCACCTGGCGCATCGCCGACCTGTCGGTCACCTGTTCTGCCCTGCTGCACCATGCCGACGGCGACCCGTTCATGATCCTGCCCGCAGTGAGCGCTTACCAGGCAGTCAACCCATTGACCGAGGCGGAGCTGTGCGCCCTGTGGCCGCTGGTGCTCAAGCGCGCCGCCGTGCTGGTGCTGAGCAGTGCCCAACAGCTGGCCGTCGACCCCGGCAACCAGTACACCCGTGACAATGTCGAGCATGAATGGGCCATCTTCGACACGGCCATGGCCGTGCCACTGGCCCTTATGGAAGCGGCCATCCTCCAGGCGGCGGGCCTGGAACCGAGGGGCCATGCGCTGGACGGCTGCCTGCCGTTGCTGCCTGGTTTGGCCGGGCAACCTGTTACCCGGCTCGACCTGGGGGTGCTCAGCGTCCACTGCCAAGCCGGTAACTGGGAGCAACCCGGTTTCGACCAGCGCCTGCTGGCCGCCCAGGCGGCGCCTGCATGCACGCTGCACGGGCAGTATCGCCTGTCCCAAACCCATATTGACCGCGCTGAGGCGCCCGCCACCTGCGCCTTGGGCGTGGAGCTGCACCTGGCGCCAGGCAGCCCGGTGCAGGCACCCCAGGCCGGCACCTGGGAGGCCCACGGTGACGGCGCCGGTTGCTTGCGCACTGCCCGCTGGAGCCTGTGGCTGTACGGGCTGAGCACAGGCCTGCTGGATGGGCAACGCGTGCATCAGGGCGAGCCCCTTGGCCAAACCGGTGACAGGCTGAGCGTACAGCTGTGCCTGGACAGCAGCCTGCGGCCGCCATTCTTCGCCACGCCCGCCCAAGCCCCGGCCTGGCTGGCATTATGCCCCTCGCCGGCAGCATTGCTGGGCGTTGACTGCGACGCCGATCCCCTGCCAGACCCACAGGCGCTGCTGGCGCGGCGCGATGCCAGCTTTGCCCGCTCGCAGAAACACTATTACGCCCAACCGCCACACATCGAGCGGGGCTGGCGCAATTACCTGATCGACATGCAAGGCCGCTCGTACCTGGACATGCTCAACAACGTGGCCGTGCTGGGCCATGGCCACCCGCGCATGGTGGCCGAGTCGGCGCGGCAATGGTCGTTGCTCAACACCAATTCACGCTTCCACTATGCGGCCATCACCGAGTTCTCGGAGCGGCTGCTCGACCTGGCGCCCGACGGCTTCGACCGGGTGTTCATGGTCAATAGCGGCACCGAGGCCAACGACCTGGCAATCCGCCTGGCCTGGGCCTACAGCGGTGGGCGCGACATGCTCAGTGTGCTGGAGGCCTATCATGGCTGGTCGGTGGCCACCGATGCCATTTCCACCTCCATCGCCGATAACCCCAAAGCCCTGGAAACCCGCCCCGCCTGGGTGCACCCGGTGGAAGCGCCGAACACCTTCCGCGGGCGCTTTCGCGGTGCCGACAGCGCCGCCGACTACCTGCGCGACGTGGACGCCAAGCTGGCCAGCCTTGACGCCAGCGGCCGGCAGTTGGCGGGCATCATCTGCGAGCCAGTTTACGGAAATGCCGGTGGCATCGCCTTGCCGGCCGGCTACCTGAAAGCCGCCTACGCCAGCGTGCGGGCCCGTGGCGGGGTGTGCATCGCCGATGAAGTGCAGGTGGGGTACGGCCGCCTGGGTGAGTATTTCTGGGGTTTCGAAGAGCAGGGCGTGGTGCCGGATATCATCACTATGGCCAAAGGCATGGGCAACGGCCAGCCCCTCGGCGTGGTGATCACCCGCCGCGAAATTGCCGAAGCCCTCGAGGCCGAGGGTTACTTCTTCTCTTCGGCCGGCGGCAGCCCGGTGAGTTGCCGCATCGGCATGGCGGTGCTGGATGTGATGGAAGATGAAGGCCTGTGGGACAACGCCCGCGACACAGGCCGCTACTTCAAGGCCAGGCTACAGGCGCTGGTAGACCGACACCCACTGGTGGGCGCTGCCCATGGCTCAGGCTTCTACCTTGGGCTTGAGCTGGTGCGTGACCGCCACACCCTGGAACCGGCCACGGAGGAAACCATGGTGTTGTGCAATCGCTTGCGTGACCTGGGTATTTTCATGCAGCCCACGGGGGATTACCTGAACATCCTCAAGATCAAGCCGCCGATGTGCACGACGCGGGCCAGCGTGGATTACTTTGTCGACAGCATTGACCGGGTGCTGGCTGAAGGGGTGTGATGGTTGGGTGTTCGCCTTGAAGCAGTTGGCGCTTGCAAGCTCGAGCGCCGAAGTGCTTTTTCATGCTGCATCCCCTACCCTCCAAGCCCCGCGTCTGTGCTTTCAAGGTAACCACCATGGCCTTCACCAGCGACTCCCTGGCAATTTTCCTGGCAGTGCTGGAAGCGGGCTCCTTTTCAGCCGCGGCACGCAAGCTGGGGCGGGTGCCATCGGCTGTCAGCATGGCGATCGCTCAGCTGGAGGCCGAGCTGGACCTTGCGCTGTTCGACCGCACCACGCGCAAGGCCCTGCCCACCAGCGCCGCGTTGGCGCTGGAGCCGCAGGCCAGGCAGGTAATCTGCCAGCTGAACCTGCTGGATGCCCAGGCGCTGCAGCTGCACAAGGGCCTGGAAAAACGCCTCACCATCGCCATGGCCCCCGAGTTGCAAACCGGCGCCTGGAGCCAGCCGCTGCAGGCCCTGGCGCAGGAGTTTCCCAGCCTGGAAGTGGAGATCCGCTCCGCCACCCAGACCGAGGCCATCCGCCTGCTGCACGACGGCAGTGTACAACTGGCCCTGGTGTTCGAAAGGCCTGGCATCGACGAGCGCGAATCCTTCCTGGAAGCAGGCAGCCAGTTGCTGGTGGCCGTGGCTTCACCGCGCCATCCCGCAGGGCAGAACGGCGGCATGCCCCTGCCTGAAGAGGCCTTTGCCGAGCAGCGGCAGATCATCGTGGCATCCGGCAAGGCCACAGGCTCCGACCCGCGCATGGTGCTGTCACGGCGTATCTGGCTGACCGACAGTTACCTGGCCACGCTGGACCTGGTGCAGTCGGGGCTGGGCTGGGCTTACCTGCCGCAGCCACTGGTCGAACCGCTGATCGCCTCTGGCGCGCTGGCCGAAGTGCGCTTCGACAACATGGCCAGCCGGTTGCGCCTGTGGGTAGACATCATCTGGGTCAAACCGCGCCCGCTGGGGCTCGGTGCCCGGCGCTACCTGGAGATCATGCGCAAACTGTTCGAACAGGAGCCGCCCAGGGCATGAAGCCCCTTGCCGGCCGGCTCAACCCGCCGGCGCCACCAGCCGATAGCCCACCCCGGGTTCGGTGATGATGTAGCGCGGCGCAGTCGGGTCGTCGCCAAGCTTTTGCCGCAGATGCCCGACCACGATGCGCAGGTAGTGGGTATCGTCCACATGGGTGGGGCCCCAGATATCCTTCAACAGTTGCTGCTGGGTAATTACACGGCCTGGGTGGCGGGCCAGCTGCGCCAGCAGCGCATATTCCTTGCGCGTAAGGGCCACCTCGGCCCCATCGAGGGTGACACGGCGAAACGCGAGGTCCACGGTCAGCGGCCCAAGGCGCAGTGCAACCTCGGCGCCCTCTGCTTGCGGCACCTGGCGCAACAGCGCCCGCACCCGCGCCAGAAACTCCTGGATGCCGAACGGCTTGGTCACGTAATCGTTGGCGCCACCGTCCAGGGCATCCACCTTCTGCAGTTCGCTGGCGCGCACCGACAACACCATCACCGGCACCGCACTCCATTCACGCAGCTCGCGCAGCACGTGCTGGCCGTCCATATCTGGCAGCCCCAGGTCGAGCACCACCAGGTCAGGCTTGCCCAAGGCGGCCTCGGCCAGGCCCTGGGCGCCGGTGGCCGCCTCGAGCACCTTGTAGCCCTGGGATGCCAGGCTGATGCGCAGGAACTTGCGAATCTGCGGTTCGTCATCAATGACCAGCAAGGTGGCGGTTTGGCTCATGGCATTTCACTTTCGCTTTCAGGTTGGACGGGGAGCGGCAAGCATAAGGTGATGCAGGTGCCCTTACCATCAATGCCGTCGTCGACCAGAATCTGCCCCCCATGCGCTCCGATCATGCCCAGGCAGATCGCCAGGCCCAGCCCGGTGCCCTGCCCGCCCCGGTCGCCACGGGCGGCGGTGTAGAACATGTCGAAGATCTTCGCCCGGTCAGCCAGGGGAATGCCGGGCCCTTCGTCGCTGACGGCCATGCGCAATTGCGGGTGGTGCACGGTTACCTGCAACTGCAAACGGCCTGCAGGCGGCGAAAAGCGCGCGGCGTTTTCCAGCACGTTGACCAGTGCCTGCTCGATCAGCGCGGCGTGCACGAACAGCAGCGGCAATTGCGCAGGCACGTCAGTGTGCACCTGCAAGGGCGCCAGCACTGCACGCAGGCGCTGCAAGGCACTGCCGACAATGTCGGCCGGGGCTACCCAGTCACGGGCCAGCTTGAGGCTGCCGTGGCCCAGGCGGGTCATGTCCAGCAGGTTCTGGATGTAGCGGTCCAGGCGTTCCGCCTCGTTGCGGGTGCCCTCCAACAGCTCGCGGCGGTCGCTCACCGGGATCGCTTCGCCCAGTGCCAACAGGCTGTCGATACTGCCGCGCATGGCCGTCAGCGGCGTACGCAGGTCATGGGACACCGATGCCAGCAAGGCACTGCGCAGTTGCTCGGTTTCACCTTGCAGGCGCGCCGCCTCCAGCTGTTCGGCCAGGTCCGCGCGGGCCAGGGCCTGGGCCAAGGGTTGCCCCAACGCCCGCAGCAGGCGCCGGTGCGGGTCGCCCAGGGGCTGGCCGGAGCGCAGGCAAACGCCCAGCAGCGCCAGGGGGGCTTCATCGACCACCAATGGCCACCACCACCAGCGGCCATCCGGCAGCGTATCACTGCCGCGGCCTGCCGCCTGGCAATGCTGCCAGGCCCACTGCGCCGCCGCCTGTTCAGTGGCGCTGAAGCGCGGCACCTCGCCACTGGCCACCTGCAACTGGCCCTCGGCATCGCGCTGTAGCAGGCAAACCTGCAAGCCTTGCTGGCCATCGAGGTACTGGCTGGCCGCAGTGAGCACCGCCTGCCGGTCGGTTGCCACCGTCAGCCGGCGTGACAGGTCGAGCAACTGACTGGTTTGCGCCTGGGTTTCACGCAGGGCCTGCAACTGGCGGCGCTGACGGGCCGCCAGGTTGCCGGTGAGTGCAGCCATCAGCAGGAAGAACACCAAGGTCAGCACGTCTTCTTCGCGCTGGATGCTCAACGAGAAATTCGGCGGGATGAACAGAAAGTCGTAGGCCAGAAACGACAACAGCGCGCACGCCAACGCAGGGCCCAGGCTGCTGCGCACTGCCACCAGCAGCACTGCCGCCAGAAATACCAGCGATATGTTGGGCAACGCCAGCACGCTGGCAACCGCCCAGGCCAGGCCGGCTGCCGTGACCGTAGCCAACAGCGCCAGCACGTAATGACGCCAAACCCAAACCTGCCGCACCACTGGCCGTGGTGCCGGGCGCTGCGCGTCACGGGCCAGTACGTTGACCTCCAGGCCGTGGCTGGCACGCAGCAGCCGCGTGGCCACGCCCGCCCCGAACAGCCGCCGGCGCAGGCGCTGTCGGGTCTGCCCCACCAGCACCAGGCTGGCGCGCCGCTCGGCCGCGTGCTGAATCAACGTGTGCGCCACCTCCCCTGCCCGCAGCACCACCACCTCGCCGCCCAGGCGCTCGGCCAGCTGCTGCGCCGCTTGCAGGCGCTGGCGGCCTGCTTCGTCACGTACCCCGCCGTTGTCCACATGCACCAGGCTCCACGGCAGGTGCCGGCGCTGCGCCACACGACTGGCATGACGCACCAGCCGCTCAGCCTGATCGTCACCGTCAACGCCCACCAGCAAACGCCCACGCAAGGCCGGCGCCGCCTCACCGCGCTGTCGGTAACCTTGGGCAACATCCACGTCCACCTGGGCCGCTGCGGCCTGCATGGCCAGTTCCCGCAGGGCGTTGAGGTTGCTCGGCGAGAAGAATGCATCCACCGCCGCCCGCGCCTGTTCTGGCACGTAGACCTTGCCGGCACGCAGGCGCTCCAGCAGCTCGCGGGGCGGCAGGTCGATCAGCAGCAGTTCGAAGGCATCCTGCAGCACCCAGTCCGGTACGGTTTCGCGGACCCGCACGCCGGTAATGTCCTGCACCTTGTCATTGAGGCTCTCGAGGTGCTGGACATTGAGGGTGGTGTACACATCGATACCAGCGGCCAGCAGTTCCTGCACATCCTGCCAGCGTTTGGCATGGCGGCTGCCGGGGGCGTTGGTGTGGGCCAGCTCGTCGACCAGTACCAGGCCGGCTGCGCCCTGAAGCACGCCATCAAGGTCCATCTCCTCCAGGGTGACGCCGCGGTACTCGCTGCGCAGCAGGGGTTGCTGTTTCAAGCCCGCCAGCAGCGCCTCGGTTTCGGCGCGCCCGTGGGTTTCCACCACTGCCGCCAGCACCGCCTGGCCCTGGCGCTGGCGGGCGTGGGCGTCCTTGAGCATGGCGAAGGTCTTGCCGACACCGGGGGCAGCGCCGAGAAACACCTTCAAGCGGCCCCGGCCGGTACGCGGGAGCGTGGCCAGCAGGGCGTCGGCGCGGGCGGAATCGCTCATGTTTCGGTCCTTGGGTTCTGCTTGGGTGAGGTGCGTCGTTCGGGCCTGCTGGGCACGCCGTCGCGAGCTGCGCGCGTGCCTGCCATTGTCTCGACGGCTAGTCGCTCAGGCGTGCCAATGCTTGGTTGAGCGCCAGCACATTGACCACCGGCGGGCCAATCAACGGGTGCAGGGTGGCCTGTTCCAGCAGGCCTTGCAAGCGCGCCGGGGGCAGGTTTCGCGCTGCTGCCACGCGCGGGATCTGGTAGGCCACAGCCTCTGGCGGCAGGTGCGGGTCCAGGCCGCTGCCAGAGGTTGTGAGCAGCGCCAGCGGTACCGGCCCGAGTTGCGCCTGGTACAGCTGCGCAGCGTCGCCCTTCACCCGCTCGGCCAGGGCCGGGTTGCCCGGCGACAGGTTGCTGGCCGCACTGGCGACGGTGGCATAGGCACCTGCCGAAGGCCGCGAATGGAACCACGCATCGCCCGTGAACGCCTGGGCAATCAACGCCGAGCCGCGCACCTGGCCCTGCTCGTCACGCACCAGGCTGCCGTTGGCCTGGGTGGGGAACACAAGCTGGGCAATACCGGTCACGGCCAGGGGGTACAGCGCACCCGTCAACAGGGTCATCAACAGCACCAGGCTCAAGGCCGGGCGTAGGTAAGCATTCATGTTGGCCTCCTCAGACCAGGTGCAAGGCGTTGAGCAGCAAGTCGATCAGCTTGATCCCCGCGAACGGCACGACGATGCCGCCCAGCCCGTAGATCAGCAGGTTGCGCCGCAGCAGCTGCGCGGCGCTGGCGGCCTGCACCCGCACCCCGCGCAGCGCCAGCGGGATGAGCACCACGATGATCAGTGCGTTGAACACGATGGCAGACAGAATCGCGCTCTGCGGGCTGGCCAGGTGCATCAGGTTCAGCGCCCCCAGTTGCGGGTAGATGGCGGCAAACAACGCCGGCAGGATGGCGAAGTACTTGGCCACATCGTTGGCAATGGAAAAGGTGGTGAGTGCGCCACGGGTCACCAGCAGCGCCTTGCCCACCTGCACCACGTCCAGCAGCTTGGTGGGGTCGCTGTCCAGGTCGACCATGTTGGCGGCCTCGCGAGCAGCCTGGGTGCCATCATTCATGGCCATGCCTACGTCCGCCTGGGCCAGCGCTGGGGCGTCGTTGGCCCCGTCGCCGCACATCGCGACCAGGCGCCCGTCGTTCTGCTCCTGGCGAATGCGGGCCAGCTTCTTCTCGGGCGTTGCTTCGGCCAGTACGTCGTCAACCCCCGCCTCAGCGGCGATGGCAGCGGCCGTCAGGGGGTTGTCACCGGTCACCATCACGGTGCGGATACCCAACTTGCGCAATTCGGCAAAACGCTCGCGGATACCCGGCTTGACCACGTCCTTGAGGTGGATCACCCCCAGCAGGCGCTTGTCGACACATACCAGCAATGGCGTGCCACCGCTTTGGGCAATGCGTTCTATCTCGCGGGCCAGCGCGGCTGGCACGTCCAGGCGCTGCATGCCAACGAAGGCCAGCACCGCGTCCACCGCGCCCTTGCGGTAGCGGCGCGGGCCCACATCAATGCCCGACAGCCGCGTCTGCGCGGTGAATGCCACCGGCTCGAACTGGCCAGCAGCTGGCTCGACGAAGCCGTGCAGCTGGCGCAGGTATTCCACGATCGATTTGCCTTCGGCCGTGTCATCGGCCAGCGACGCCAGCAAGGCGCCCTCCCCCAGCTCGCGCGGGGTAATGCCAGGTGCCGCATGCAAGGCACTGCAGCGGCGGTTGCCGAAGGTGATGGTGCCCGTCTTGTCGAGCATCAGCGTGTGCACGTCGCCGGCCGCCTCCACCGCGCGTCCCGAGCGGGCGATGACGTTCAGGCGTACCAGGCGGTCCATGCCGGCGATGCCGATGGCGGAGAGCAGCCCGCCGATGGTGGTGGGGATCAGCGTGACCAGCAATGCGGCCAGGAAAATCAGCGGCAGGCTGCCACCGACGAAGTGGGCGAACGGCTGCAAGGTCACCACCACGATCAGAAATACCAGGGTGAGCCCGATCAGCAGAATATCCAGGGCAATCTCGTTCGGGGTTTTCTGCCGGCGGGCGCCTTCGACCAAGGCCACCATGCGGTCCAGGGTCGATTCACCGGGGTTGCTGACGATGCGGATCACCAGCCAGTCAGACACCAACCGTGTGTTGCCGGTAACCGCCGAGCGATCCCCGCCCGACTCACGAATCACCGGGGCGGACTCACCGGTAATGGCGGCCTCGTTGACGGCGGCGATGCCTTCGATGACCTCGCCGTCGCCGGGGATCATCTCGCCAGCCTCCACCCGTACCACATCGCCTTTGCGCAGCGCACTGGCGGCGACCGTCTCGTAGCTGCCATCGCCCAGGCGCCGCCGGGCAGCCAGGCCTTGGCTGCCTGCCTTGAGGCTGTCGGCGCGGGCCCTGCCGCGGCCTTCGGCCAAGGCTTCGGCGAAATTGGCGAACAGCACGGTAAACCACAGCCACAGCGCGATCTGCACGGCGACGCCCGTGCTCACCCCGCTGTCGGGTGTCAGGCACAACAGCGTGGTCAACAGCGCAGTGATGGCCACCACCAGCATGACCGGGGAGCGCTTGAGCTGGCGCGGGTCGAGCTTGATGAACGCCTGCACCAGGGCCGGGCGCCACAGGGCAGCCAGGCGGGTCTGGTCGACGGAGGCGTGCCGGGCCTTCACTTCAGGAATGGGCATGTTCATGGTGAGTCCTCAGTAGACCTGGCTCAGGTGTTCGGCGACCGGCCCAAGGGCCAGTGTGGGCAGGAAAGTCAGCCCCCCTACCAGCAGGATGGTCAGCAGCAGCAGGCCGGTGAACAGCGGCCCATGGGTCGGGAAACTGTTAAGCCCCTGCGCAGCGCTGCGCTTCGCCGCCAGGCTACCGGCCAGCGCCAGCACCGGGAGGATGTAGCCGAAGCGCCCGATCAGCATCGCCAGCACGATCATCAGGTTGTGGAACACGGTGTTGGCGCCAAACCCGGCGAACGCCGAACCGTTGTTGGCAGCACCCGAGGTATAGGCATACAGCAGTTGGCTGAAGCCGTGGGGCCCTGGGTTGCTGATGGCCGCTGCAGGGCCTGGCAGGCTGGCAGCGATGGCCCCGAGCACCAGCACGCCGACCGGCATCACCAGCAGGGTCGCCACCAGCAGTTGCACCTCACGGGCCTGCAGTTTCTTGCCCAGGTATTCGGGTGTGCGGCCAATCATCAGCCCGGCCAGAAACACCGCGATCAACACGAACAGCAGCATGCCGTAAAGGCCCGCCCCCACCCCGCCGAAGATCACCTCACCGACCATCATGTTGATCATGGCGACCATGCCGGTCAGTGGGTTGAGGCTGTCGTGCATGGCATTGACCGAACCATTGGAAGCGGCCGTGGTGGTAGCCGTCCACAGCACCGAGCCCGTTACGCCGAAGCGGCTTTCCTTGCCCTCCAGCGGTGCGGTCTGCTGCACCTGGCTGCTTTGCAGGGCCGGGTTGGGCTGGTGTTCGGACCACAGCGCGGTGGCGCCACCGATCAGGAACAGGGCCAGCATGCAGGCCAGAATCGCGCGGCTCTGGCGCAGGTCTTTTACGTAGTGGCCGAAGGTGAATACCAAGGCCACCGGGATGACGATGATCGCGCCTACCTCCAGCAGGTTGCTCAACGCCGTGGGGTTCTCGAACGGGTGCGCCGAGTTGACGCCGAAGAAGCCACCGCCGTTGGTGCCCAGCTGCTTGATGGCGATCTGGCTGGCAGCAGGGCCCAGCGGGATGACCTGTTCGGCACCTTGCAGGGTCAAGGCATGGGCATAGTCGGTGAAGGTTTGCGGTACGCCCTGCCACACCAGCAGCAGTGCCAGCACCAGGCACAGGGGTAACAGGCCGTACAGCGTGGCACGGGTCAGGTCGACCCAGAAATTACCCAACGTGGCCGACGTGCGCCGTGCAATGCCGCGGCACAGGGCAACCAGCACTGCCAGGCCTGTGGCGGCGCTGACGAAGTTCTGCACGGTCAGCCCGAGCATCTGGCTCAGGTAGCTGACGGAAGCCTCCCCGCTGTAGGCCTGCCAGTTGGTGTTGGTCACGAAGCTCACGGCCGTGTTGAGTGCCAGTGACCATTCCTGCCCTGGCAGGTGCTGGGGGTTCAGGGGCAAATGGCCTTGCAGCAACAAAACCCCGAACAGCAGCACGAACCCGGCCAGGTTGAACGCCAGAAGGGCCAGCGCATAGTGCCGCCAGCCCTGCTCATGCCCTGGCGACACCCCTGCCAGCCGGTAGCACGCCCGTTCGACCGGGCCCAGCACGGGGGTGAGCCAGGTGCGCTGGCCTTCCATGACGTTGTAGTAGAAGCGCCCGAGCCAGGGTGCAGGTAACAGGACGATGGCAAAAAATGCCAGCAGCAACGCGATGTCGTAACTGTGCATGGGCGCCACCTAGCTGCGGTCGGCGCACAACAGCGCCACCAGCAGGTAAACCGCCAATGCCACTGCCAGCAGCAGTGACAACCCGTCGAGTACGTTCATGAATGGTTCTCCCCTTGGTGCGGCAGTGGCCGCTTTGGGGGAATTGTCCGGTTCAGACGCGTAAAGGGGCGAGATCGCTCAGGGAGGGTTGGTATAAAGAATGCGTAAAATTCTCACCGGTGTTGACCGCGGCTAGAGCGAAGGCTGTCCTGCCCAGCTTACTAATGTAAGCGCCGTGACGGTCAAGCTCCATCTGATGATAACCGTAAAAATGGCATCCCGTCGCGTGACGAAGCACGAGAACAGCGCGGGAGCAAAGATGCGGCGAGCGTCGCGGGAACCTATGTACCAGTCTTCCGGACTCGCCTGATGGCTGAGGCTATGTTGGAACGAGCCCCATCAAGCTGTCTGTACGTTTTCGTATCCCCGTTAGGAAGACCATTCAGGAACTTTCTTATCTGCTCCATATAATAACCATTTTCCAAGCGCACTGGCTGATCGGTTACTAGGCTGTCGAGAACAGCACCTCGAAGCTCCTGACTATCCTTAACAGATAAACCGATCATTCTCTTGTTGCTGGATTCGTACTGACGCAGTTCAACTCGCTGCTCGGGGGTAATGGACAGCACGCCATCGTTTTTTGCGAAACCATTAGGGGCTAATCTGTCGTAGTGACGACCCATGCGATCTTTATCTATCGCTCTCCTGTCCAGCTTAGCTATGTGTCGCTTCTGCTCTTCTGCCTTAAGGCGCTGATAGGACGGCGGATATGTGCTTGGTTCACGTACTAGAAGGGGTGGTTGAACAGTGGGCGGATTTGGCCTATCCAACCAGGCAACAGACAGCCGAGGTGGACCTGGAAATTTTGGTACCGGGCCCCGGCCACTGGGATCTACCAAATTCACGGGGTCATTTTCGCAATATGCATAGCTGTTCAAACCACCTTGGCCGAATGGGCTTAAATGGTCAGGCGAAATGAACCGCATGAGCGCCGCTTCATACCCCCTGTGGCCGTTTCCCAGCAAATAAAAAGGACCTGACTGGATCTGCCCGTTGAAGCCGAGAACAGAGCGCAAATGCGTCAAACAGTGGAGATATCCATAAGCCGTAAAATACATTCTTATGTCTCGTCATTGACTGGAAGATCTCAACTTTATGTGAACTGCGCGCGTACCGATACTGCCAAAAATGATAGGCAAACAACCACTCCCCTGCCTCTTCGGCTATCTACCTGATTCCGTGTTGCGGCTCCAGTCCAGCAGCAGGCTGTAGCCCACCGCCAGCAATGTCGGCCCGATGAATAGCCCAATGAAGCCAAAGGCCAACAGCCCGCCGAAAACGCCCAGCAGCACGATGACCAAGGGCAGGTCGCCACCGCGGCTGATCAGGTAGGGCTTGAGCACGTTGTCCACGCCGCTGATGACGAAGGTGCCCCAGATGCTCATGAACACGGCCATGCCGTAATCCCCCTTCCACACCAGCCAGCCGGTGACCGGAATCCAGGCCAGCGGCGGGCCCATGGGGATCAGGCTGAGCATGAAGGTAACCAGGCCCAGCACGATGGCGCCGGGCACACCCGCAATCAGGAAGCCGATCATGGCCAGCAGGCCCTGCGCCGCGGCAGTGCCGATCACCCCGTTGACCACCCGTTGCACGGTGCCGGCGACCAGGTTGAGGTAATACTCGGCACGTTCGCCCATCAGCCGGTGCAGCAGGCGCAGCACGAACGCCGACAACCGTGGGCCGTCACGGTAGAAGAAAAACACGAATACCAGGCTGAGGGTGAGCTCCAGCACCCCGCTGCCGATCTGCGCGCTGCGGGCCAGCAACCAGTTGCCCACCTGCCCCAGGTAAGGCTTGACCGACGCCAGCAGTGCAGCGCCCTGCTGGTCCAGGGACTGCCACCCACTCACCAGCCGTTCACCGACGAAAGGCAGGCTGCCTACCCAGGCGGGGGCGTCTGGCAGGCCATCGACCTGCACATCCCGCACGAATGCCGTGGCGTCACGAATGTGGTCGGCCAGGTTGAAGCCCAGCCATACCAGCGGCAGGGCCACGATAAGAATCCAGGCGGTGGTCAGCAGGCTGGCTGCCAGGGTTTCTCGACCGCCCAATGCGCGGGTGAGCAGGCGCATCACCGGCCAACTGGCGAAGGCCAGGATGGCGCCCCACAACAGGGCCGAGATGAAAGGCGCCATGACCCACAGGCCAGCGCCCAGCAGTGCCAGCAGCAGGATCTGGACCAGCAGGCGGTCGTTGTTAAGCATGGTGTTGCTCGTTCAGCGGATCAGTTCGAGGTGCAGGCCATCGGTTGGCGCATCACCCGTTTCAAGGCGCGCACTGCGTACCCCGGCCTTTATCAGTGCCTGGCGCCAGTCTTCGGCCTTGGCACCGCTGAGGCTTGCCCGCAGCGTGCTGTCGAGGTTCAGGCTACGCGCCAACAGGGTGGCCCAGTCAGCGTTGGGCGCTGCCAGGTCCGGGTAGTCGAGCTTGCCGGTGTCGCGCATTTCGCGCAGTACGGTGGCGGCGGTGGGCAACAGATCGCCAAGCGGGCTGGCTGCGACGAATTCTTCGACATGCAGGTAGGCACGGCGGTTGCCGCGGGTGACGCTGTACAGCGCGACCAGGGTGTCGGCTTGCTCTGCGGAGCGGCGCAGCAGGATAAATGCCTGCTGCTCGTCACCCCCATTGAGGCGGGCATTGGCGAACACGTCGTTGGCCCAGATGCTGGCCTCGCCACAATCGCGGCCCTGGCACCAGAACAGCGGGTAGCCGCCCGCCTGCTGCAGGGCCTCGCGGGCACTGGTGAACGCTTCGCGGGCGGTGCGTTCGACCGGCAGTTCGTAGGTAACCGAACTGACCTGGCCACGGCTTTCGACCTTGTTTTCAACCCGCAGGCGGCCACTGATCTTGCGCAGCGGGCCCATGGGGTAAATGCGCTCCTGCTCCACCGATGGCCGCTGGTCGACCACCTTGGCATCTACCGGCACCGGCAGGCTGCTGGCCCACAGCAGCGGGCTGGCCAGCGCAAGGCCGGCCGCCAAGGCGCAACGCAGGGCAATGGGCGCGCTCATTGGCGAACCACGCGGCGCGCGGCGCCGAGGTGAAGCATGTGGATGTCTGGCAGCTGCATGGTTGTCTCCCTGATCAACCCGCCAAGCCTCGACACTTGTCCGGTGCAAGTCAAGCAAAGCCAAAGAAGCGATTGAAACAGTCTGCGACAAGCTGCGCCCCCTGCTCATCGTTCAGGTGCAGGTGATGGCCACCGGGCAGTGTCACCTGCTCGAAGGGTAGCTGCTCCAGCAGCCCGGTGTTGCGTGCCAGCATGCCACTCTGCGCAACCACCAGCCGCGCCGGGCAACTGACCCGCATCACGTAGGCCATCGCCTGGGCTTCGCTGAGGCGCACCGGCGACGGCAGGGTCAAGCGGCTGTCACTGCGCCAGCTGTACCCCCCCGGCACCGGCATCAGGCCCCTCTGTGCGAGCAGCTCGGCGGCCTCGCGGCTGACGGCCACCATGCCTTTCATCCTGGCGTGCACGCCTTGCTCCTGGGTGGCATACACCGACTTGCGCTTGCCATCGAGCCGCAGTTGCGCCTGCAACGCCATGCCCAGTCGCTCGGCGGCATCCTGTTCACCGCCGGTGGGCGGGATTACGCCGTCGATCAGGGCAAGGTGGCTGACCCGGTCGGGCAAGGCAGCGGCCAGTTGCACGCAGATGATGGCCCCCAGCGAATGCCCAAGCAGCGCGAACCGCTGCCAACCCAGCTGCTCAGCCACCCGCAGCACGTCATGGGCGTAGTCTGCCAGCGCATAACCGGCACCCGGGGGGCGATGCTGCGAGTACCCATGGCCTGCCAGGTCCAGCGCCACGATGCGCAGGCCCTTCAGCCGTGGGGCCAGGTGCGCGAAGCTGTTGGCGTTGTCCAGCCACCCATGCAGGGCAATGACCGGCAGGCCGTCCTCGGGGCCGAACAAATGGGCGGCCAGCTCGATATGGCCGAGGCTCAGGCGAACCTCTTCCACCGCCGCGCTCATGCCTGCCCCCAGCGGTCGAATAGCCCCTTCAACAGGCTGGCGGTGTCGGCGGGCCGCTCGAGCGGGAACATGTGCCCACCTGGCACGCTGTGAAACTCCCCCCGCGGCATGCCACGCACGGTGAAGGTATGGTGGCGGCGGATGACGTCGCTGCGCTCACCGCACACCATCGCCAGCGGCACCTGCAGCTGGCGAGCAGGCGCCGGGCTGGTATGGGGGATACTGCGGTAGATGCTGATTTCGGTGGCGGGGTCAAAGCGCAACTGCAGTTTCTGCTGCTGCTCAAGAAGCCCGTGCTCGATGTACGCGTCCAGGCACTCCGGGTCAAACTGGCGGAACAGCGATTTGCCGGCGAAATACTGCCGCGCGCTGTCCCGGTCATCGAACTCCGAACGGCGGCCCAGCGTACGCCCTGCGGGGGTGATGCGGTCGATGAACCCCAACCGCTTGGCGATGCGCAGCAGCCACTGATCGGCACGGGTAAGCACGGGTGAGTCAAGCATGACCACACCGCGGTACAGGTCGGGCCGGCGCAGGGCCGCGTGCAGGTGCAAAACGCCCCCCAGCGAGTGGCCCACCCCCCACACCGGTTGCGGTTGCAACGCCAGGTGATGCAACAGCTCGTCCACCAGGTTCTGCCAGTTGTCATCCACCGGAAAGCGCGGGTCGTGGCCATGCTGGGGCAAGTGCTGCACATGGTAGTCCGGCGCCAGGGCAGCGAACAGCTTGCCGTAGGTGGCCGATGGAAAGCCGTTGGCGTGGGCGAAGAAGATCGGCTGCGACATGGCGCGTATCCGGGCGATGGGTGATGGCCCATTGTCGGCACCCGCGCACGTTCAGGCAACGTTCGGATAGGTCATCGGCAAGGGCAATCAGGTCACGCCGAGCGGTCGAAGCTCGCCAGCGAGCGGCGCAGGCAAGCCTGAATGCAGGCCTGCTGGCTTTCCAGCGCCTCGCGGGCCAGGCGCTGTTCGGCGGCGTCGAGCCCCAGCCGACGCAGTGCTAGGCAGCTGATCTGCAGCAAATGGGCAACATGCAGGCAGGCCTCCTGCAGGGCCCGCAGGTCAGCTTCGATAAGCTCGCGGGTCGCAGGTTCCAGGCTGGCGGCGCTGACCTTGCGCATCAGCTGGTAGAACCTGGCATCGGCCACCTCCCGCAGCAGGCTATGCTGGGCAAAATCAAGCGCAACGCCCTGCTCTACCTTGGCCACGGTGGACTGCAGGTCCAGCGAATTCAACAACTCCCAGATATCGCCTGTCATGCAAGCCGCCTTGAGCGCGAAATGTGCGGCCAAGCTAGCAACAGGCCAGCACTCGGGGCAACTGACAGAAATGCCAGTTGCCGACTCAAGAACGTTCACCCATGGCGCCCGCTCACGCAGGCGAATGGATGCCCTTGAGCGTCATCAGCCCGGCCAGTGGCCAGTCGCCTTCCAGTTCAGCCAGGCTGGCTGTGCTCATGGCCGCGGGACGCTGGTGAGCCCCCTGCTCGAGCATCGTCACCAGGTGGCCGACCAGGGGCTGGTGGCTGACCAGCAACACATGCTGCAAGCCCAGCTGCTCGATTTCGCCGATCACCTGCTGCACGTCGCTTTCAGGGGTCAGCCAAGGCACGGTGCGGACCGGTTCGGTGAAGCCGAGGGTGCCGTGCACCAGCGCAGCAGTTTGCTGGGCCCGTACATACGGGCTGGCGATTATTGCCTGCAAGGGTTTGCCCAACAGGCGTGCGGCGCTGTGCAGCACCTGCTCGCGGCCATGGGCCGTCAGGCGCCGTTCGGCATCCGTGTTGGCCCGTGGTTCGGCTTCGCCGTGGCGCAATACCCACAGGTTCACAGCTTCGGTTCCTCATCGCGAACCGGGTGCGGGGCCGGCGGCACGCTGTGCGCGGCCTCGCCTTCGGGGGCACGCGGGGCTGGCCAGTCAGCGAACGGCCAGGGCTTCTGGTCGGTGTGGAAAGTGCCGAAACGGCCGATCTGGGCCAGGAACTGGCTGAGGCTGTCGCCGAAATTCATCAGGCTGGCGCTGGGGGCACCATAGATCAGGCGATAGACCAGCTGCACCAGCACCAGGCCACCGAGCAGCAGCTCGGCCAGTTGCCACACCACTGCAAACACCAGCATCCACACCACCCGCAGGATGATGGACTCGCGCTGGGCGCGTTCGGGGGTATCGTTCATGTTTCGCTCCTTGCTGCGACGAAAGCCACCTGCGGCTCAGTTGAAGCCGCTGATGGAAATGAAATCGACATCGGTCTTGGGCTCGGCGCGCATCAGGTGCTCGATGACCTGATCCAGCGTACGGCCTTCGAACAGAATGGCGTGCAGGCCCGCCACCAGCGGCATGTAGATTTGCGCCTGCTGGGCCTTGGCCTTGAGCACCTTGAGGGTGTTCACGCCCTCGGCCACTTCGCCCAGGCGGTTGACCGCCTCTTCAAGGCTAAGGCCCTGGCCCAGGGCATGGCCAACCTGGTAATTACGGCTTTTGGGCGAGGAACAAGTGACGATCAGGTCACCGACACCCGCGAGCCCGAGGAAAGTCATGGGGTTGGCACCCTGGCTTACCGCAAAACGGGTCATCTCGGCCAGGGCGCGGGTAATCAGCATGCTCTTGGTGTTCTCGCCCATGCCCAGGGCCACCGCCATGCCGGCGATGATGGCGTAGACGTTCTTCAGCGCCCCGCCCAGTTCGACGCCAAACCGGTCGCCACTGGCGTAGACCCGGAAGGTACGCCCGTGCAGCACCTCCTGTACCTGCTGGCACAGCAGCTCGTCTTCACTGGCCACTACCGTTGCGGTCAACGCATGCTCGGCGATTTCCCGGGCCAAATTCGGGCCGGACAGCACGCCGATACGTGCCTGAGGGGCGATTTCTTCGACGATCTGGCTCATCAGCTTGAACGTCTGCGCCTCGATGCCTTTGGTCAGGCTGACCAGGCCCTTGCCGCTGAGCAGCTCGGCATGGGGGGCCAGCACGCTGCGCAAGGCGCTGGACGGCAGTGCGACGAAGATCAGGTCGCAGGCCTGCAACGTAGCCAGCAGGTCATTGACCGGTTCAACGCCGTCCTGCAGGCGAATGCCCTTGAGGTAGCGCGGGTTCTCGCGGTTGGCGCGCATGGCCTCGGCCTGGGCCGGGTCGCGCATCCACTGGCGCACCGGCACGCCATTTTCCGCCAGCAGGTTTGCCACGGCGGTGCCGAAGCTGCCGCCCCCCAGAACTGCAACAGGTTGCTGTTCAGTCATATCCAATCCGTTAAAGCCAAAAAGTAAGTGGCGACGGGCGCATTATACGGCTCGCCAGGCCCGCGCCAAGGCGGGTGGCGATAATCCCACAACCGGCGTACAACCCGGCGCAGATCACTGGCAAAACGCCAAAGGTCAGTTACCATGCCTGTTTAATTCAACTCTGATACAAGGCCGCTCCGTGTTCCCTGGCTCGCCCCCGTACCCGCACCTGCTCGTACTGACCGCCCTCTTCGGTGCGCCAGCCGTGGCCGACGACCTGTTCATCGACAATACCGACCTGCCACAGGTTCTGACCGCGACGCGGCTGAAACAATCCCCCGCGGCGGTGCCAGGCAGCATGACCGTGCTGGACAGCGAACTGATCCGCGCCAGTGGTGCACGGGATATCCCCGAACTGCTGCGCCTGGTCCCGGGCATGATGGTGGGTTACGGCGCGGGCAACCAGCCCACGGTCAACTACCACGGCAGCAACGCCAACGAGGCGCGCCGCATGCAGGTGCTGATCGACGGGCGTTCGGTGTACCGGGCCGGGCTGGCCACGGTGGACTGGAGCGATATACCGCTGGCCATGGAAGACATCGAGCGCATCGAGGTGTTCCGCGGGCCCAACACCGTCAGCTATGGCGCCAATGCACTGATGGCCGTGGTCAACATTCTCACCCGCAACCCGGCAGACAGCCATGGCACGCGCCTGAAAATGACCCGTGGCCAGAACGGTATCAATGATTTCTATGCCAGCCACGGCTTCGGCTGGGACGGCGGCGACATGCGCGTGTCGCTGTCGGGGCAGCAGGATGACGGCTTCGACCACAACCAGTTCGGCCAGGATTACCGGGACAGCCGCCGCGCCACCCGCTTCAACCTCAGCGCCAGCCACACCCTGGCGCCCGACCAGACCCTGGAATGGCAACTGGCAGCCAAGGAGGGCAGTAACCAGCGGCCCTATACGTACCAGCCCGTGTTCCCCTACGTCACCCAGCGCGGCGACAATGCCGATGTCGACGCCAAGGACTACGCAGGGTCAGTCCGCTGGAACATCGACTTCAACCCGGACCACAGCCTGTACGTTCAAGGCTCGGCGCAGCACTTCGACCGCCAGCAGGTCTGGCGGGCGTGCGATGCGGCGTTGTCGTTCAGCCCCGAGCTCACGCGCCTGTGGCAGCTCAACCCCAACTACGCCGAGCAGGTGGCCCGTGGCGCCAACAACCCGCCCCCCAGCAGCAACCCGCAGGAGCAGGCGTTGGTCGAGGCCATCAAGGCGCAGTGGCAAACCGGCGGTGGCAAGAATGTGGTCTGCGGCGACGTCGACCAGAGCACCCGCGAAACCCGCTACGACCTGGAAATCCAGGACACCCTGAGCCTGACCGACAACCTGCGCCTGCTCAGTGGCATGAACTACCGGTATGATCGTGCCGACTCCCAGACCTACTTCAACGGCAGCGTCGATGACCAGACCTGGCGCCTGTTCGGGCAACTGGAATGGCGCGCCGACGAGCACTGGATCGTGCAGGGTGGCGCCATGCTGGAGGACTCGCGCCTGTCTGGCAGCTCGCTTACGCCGCGGGTGGCGGTCAATTACCTGATCACCCCGCGCCACGGCCTGCGGGCGGTGTACTCGGAGGCGGTGCGCTCGCCGGACATGTTCGAGAACAACGTCAACTGGAGCTACACAGTCACCAACCTCAGCCCGTATGCCTTTGGCCAGCAGCGCGGCCAGTACTTCGTCAAGACGCGCGGGCCTGGCGACCTGGAGCAGGAGCGCATGCGCTCACGCGAGGTGGGCTACAACGGCTACTTCAGCGATATCGACCTGAGCATGGATGTGAAGCTGTTCTACGACGAGATCACCGGGATGATCAGCGAGCCGCTGAAGAATAACCAGTACATCGCCAGCAATGCCAACCGCGCCCGCTTCAGCGGTAGCGAGGCGCAGCTTGACTGGCGCCCTACCCTGCGCGACCGGCTGCGGCTGACCTATGCCCATGTGGACGCCTGGGCCAGCAACCCGGATGACCGCCGCCTGAGTGCGCACAACAGCGGGTCGGCTGGCTGGATGAGGAACTGGGGCGATGGCTGGTCCAGTGCGGTGTTCTACTATGGCGACGATGCGCTCAACCAATACCGTTACGAACGCCTGGACCTGCGCCTGGCCAAGCGCTGGCGGGTCTACGGCAACAGCCTCGAGCTGGCCGCACTGTGGCAACAGCGTCTGGACGACGAGCCGACCACCGCCGTGCAGAACCGCTACGACAGCCGCCATCGGCTGAGCGTGAGCGCGGAGCTGGAGTTCTGATGGCCCTGCTGCTGCGCCTGATGCTGCTGTGTCTATGGCCAATGGGGCCATTGTCCGCCGGCGAAATCCTGCTGGTCGGGGCCCAGGACCAGCCGGGTATCCGCAGTTTCATTGCGGCCCTGGAAAGCCGCCGCCCCCATGACCACGTGCACTTTCAGTCGGCCACCGACCTGCCGCGCCCAGGCAGCCTGAAGCCGGATCAGCGCCTGGTACTGCTGGATAACGATGCACTGGAATGGCGCTTGTCGGAGAGCGCCGGCCCGCCGGCACTGGCGATGCGCGTAGGGCGGGTACAGGTTGAACAGCGCCTGGGAAAGTCCCGCCCCGGGTTTCTCACCTTGCTGTGGAGCGACCCGCCGCTGGGCCGGCAACTGCGCCTGGCCCATTACCTGTTACCGCAGGCCCAGCGCGTTGGGGTGCTCTACGGTGAACACAGCCGCTTTTTGCTTGACGAACTGCGTCAGGCTGCCGGCCCTTTGGGGCTGGAGATCGTCGCCCAGGCGTGGCCAGACCCGCTCGACAGCCGCCCGCTTCAACACGTGCTGGCCAACAGTGATGTGCTGTTGGGGCTCGACGACCCTGACCTGTATAACTCCAAGACCGCGAAAAACCTGCTGTTGAGCAGCTACGGCCGGCAAATGGCACTGATTGGCCCGAACGCCGCATTCGTGCGCGCCGGCGCCCTGGCCAGCACCTACAGCGACCAGGACGACTGGATCGCGGTACTGGACCACCTGCTCGACCAAGCGCCTGCACGGTGGCCGCGCAGCCTGTACCCCCACCGGTTTGGGGTCAGCGGCAACCAGCAGGTGGCACGCGCCCTCGGCCTTGAACCCATCGACGTCAACGTTGCCGCCAAGGCGCTGGCCGAAGGAGCCCCCACGCCATGAGCAAACGCCTGAGCTGGGACATCCACACCCGCACCCAGATCATCAGCCTCGGCCCTGCCCTGTTGCTGACCCTGCTGCTGATCAGTTTCTTCACGTTCGTGCGCATCCAGGACTTGCGCCAGGAGCTCAACCACACCGGCCAACTGATCGCCAACCAGTTGGCACCGGCGTCGGAGTACGGGGTGATTTCGGGTAACAACGAAGTGCTCGAAAGCCTCATGCGCGCCACCCTGACCATCCCGCACGTGCGCTTTCTGGAAGTGCAGGACAGCCGTAACCATATCCTGGTCTACGTTGAGCAGTCGGACGAAAGCATCAACCGCGCGCAGCGGGTGGAAGTGTTCCAGGCGCCCATCCGCCTGCAGCAAATCCGCTTGGAGAACGACTTCCTGCAGCAAGGCCCGAGCGCTGCACCGGCCATTGGGGATGACTACCTTGGCCGGGTGATCGTTGGCATGTCGGACGATGCCTTCAGCCAGCGCCAGCAGGAAATCGTCATAAAGGCGGCTGTACTGGCCCTGTTCGCCCTGCTGTTCACCTTCCTGCTGGCCCGGCGCCTGGCGCTGAACCTGGCCAAGCCGATCAGTGACATGGGCCATGCGGTGAAAGCCATTCAGCAGGGGCAGTACGACACACCTGTGCCGGTGGTGGATGACAGCGAACTCGGCCACCTGGCCCGCCACATCAACAACCTGGCCCACGCCTTGGAACAAGCCAGCGCCGAGCAGAAACAGGCCATCGCCGAGCTGATCCAGGCACGGGAAGAAGCCGAGCAGGCCAACCGCGCCAAGTCGGACTTCCTGGCCATGATGAGCCACGAACTGCGCACGCCCATGAACGGCGTACTGGGCATGCTGCAACTGCTCGAAACCACCCCGCTGAGCAACGAGCAGGCCGACTACACGGCGGTGGCCAGCGAATCCACCGGGCACCTGCTCAAGGTCATCAACGATATTCTCGATTTCTCTCGGATCGAGCGCGACGCGCTGCAACTGGAGCACATCGATTTCAACCTCGGCGAACTCATCAGCAGTTGCGTGCAGTCATTCCAGCACACTGCCCAGCAACGAGGCCTGGGCCTGCAACTGGAACTGGCAGCCGATACGGCGCAGTTGCAGGTGAACGGTGACCCTACGCGCATCCGCCAGATCCTGCTGAACCTGATTGGCAACGCGCTGAAGTTTACCGAACATGGCCATGTGCAGGTGCAGGCGCGCTGGCAAGCCCTGGATGACCAGCTGATCTGGCTTACCTGTGACGTACGCGACACCGGTATCGGCATCGACAGCGAACGCCTCGAACTGATGTTCGTGGCGTTCCAGCAGGCCGACAGCTCGATCTCGCGCCGTTACGGCGGCACCGGGCTGGGCTTGTCCATCGCCCGAACGCTGGCCGAACGCATGGGTGGCAACCTGCGTGGCCAGAGCGGCGAGGGCCGCGGGTCCACCTTTACCCTGGAGATGCCCCTCACCCTCACGACGCGGCCTGAGGCAACGGCGGCAGCACCCGAACGAGGCCAACAGCAGTGGGGTGAAGGGCGCCAGGTGCTGCTGGTCGAGGACAACCTGGTCAACCAGAGCGTCACCGAGGCCATGCTGCGCAGCCTGGGCCTGGACGTAAGCACGGCCGACGACGGTCAACAAGCCGTCGCCCAGGTAGAACAGCAACGGTTCGATGCGATCCTGATGGATTGCGGCCTGCCGTTCATGGACGGTTTCGAGGCTACCCGCCGTATCCGCCTGCTGCCCAACGGCAAAGCCCTACCGATCATCGCCCTCACGGCCAATGCGCTACAGGGCGACCGCGAGCGATGCCTGGCTGCGGGCATGGACGATTACCTGAGCAAACCCTTGCGCCGCAGTGAACTGCAGCAGGTGTTGCAGCGTTGGCTGCCGGGGGAGGCAACCGCGACTGGCGATAAATGCTAAAGTGCGGCAGTCTTAAAGACTGGACAGGACGTTCTTCGGACCTGAAAATAGACGTTTCAGTGCACACCTGTACTTCTTTCGACAGGCGCACTGTGACTTTCACCACAACGCAATAGTCTACCTGTAGGCTGCCGCCCCGGACGCGATGCGTAACGGGCCGGCCGGGAAGATTCATCCCCTGCCGCAGGGGGTTATTGAGGAGCTCGCATGACCAAACAACACGCCTTTACTCGGGAAGACCTGCTGCGCTGCAGTCGCGGTGAGCTGTTCGGCCCAGGTAATGCGCAACTGCCCGCGCCGAACATGCTGATGGTCGATCGCATCACCCACATCAGTGAAGAAGGCGGCAAGTACGGCAAAGGTGAATTGGTCGCCGAGCTGGATATCACCCCGGACCTGTGGTTCTTCGCCTGCCACTTCGAAGGTGACCCCGTCATGCCAGGCTGCCTGGGCCTTGACGCCATGTGGCAGTTGGTCGGTTTCTTCCTCGGCTGGCAGGGCCTGCCAGGCCGCGGTCGTGCGCTGGGCTCGGGCGAGGTGAAATTCTTCGGCCAGGTGCTGCCCACCGCCAAGAAAGTCACGTACAACATTCACATCAAGCGCGTCCTGAAAGGCAAGCTGAACATGGCCATCGCCGATGGTTCTGTCAGCGTAGACGGCCGCGAGATCTACACAGCCGAAGGCCTGCGGGTCGGCGTGTTCACCTCCACTGACAATTTCTAAGGGTTATTCGCATGCGCCGCGTCGTTATCACTGGTCTGGGCATCGTATCGTGCCTGGGCAATGACAAAGCTACCGTCACCGAAAACCTGCGCAACAGCCGTTCGGGTATCCGTTCCAACCCGGAATACAAGGAAATGGGGCTGCGTAGCCAGGTTTCCGGGTCCATCGACCTCAACCTCGAAGAACTGATCGACCGCAAGGTCTTCCGCTTCGTCGGCCATGCCGCTGCCTATGCCTACCTGGCCATGCAGGACGCAATCAAGGATGCCGGCCTGACCGAAGAGCAGGTTTCCAACCCGCGTACCGGCCTGGTGGCAGGCTCCGGCGGTGCATCGACCCTGAACCAGATGGAAGCGCTGGACACCCTGCGCGAGAAAGGCGTCAAGCGTGTGGGCCCGTACCGGGTTACCCGCACCATGGGCAGCACCGTGTCGGCGTGCCTGGCCACCCCGTTCAAGATCAAGGGCCTGAACTACTCGATCTCGTCGGCGTGCGCCACGTCCGCGCACTGCATCGGCACCGCGCTGGAGCAGATCCAGTGGGGCAAGCAGGACATCGTGTTCGCCGGTGGCGGTGAAGAAGAGCACTGGAGCCAGTCGTTCCTGTTCGATGCCATGGGCGCCCTGTCGACCAAGCGCAACGACACCCCCGAACAGGCCTCCCGTGCCTACGACGCCGACCGTGACGGCTTCGTCATCGCCGGTGGCGGCGGCATGGTCGTGGTCGAGGAGCTGGAACACGCCCTCGCCCGTGGCGCCAAGATCTACGCCGAGATCGTCGGTTACGGCGCCACTTCCGATGGCTACGACATGGTCGCGCCAAGCGGTGAAGGCGCCATTCGCTGCATGCAGCAGGCACTGGCGACTGTCGACACCCCAATCGACTACCTGAACACCCACGGCACCTCCACCCCCGTAGGTGACGTTGCCGAGATCAAGGGTGTGCGGGAAGTGTTTGGCGGCAATGCGCCGAAAATCAGCTCGACCAAGAGCCTGTCGGGCCACTCGCTGGGCGCTGCCGGTGTACACGAGGCGATTTATTGCCTGCTGATGATGGAAAACAACTTCATCGCCGGCTCCGCCAACATCGACGAGCTGGACCCTGAGGTTGCCGACCTGCCAATCCTGCGCAAAACCGAAGAAAACGCCAAGATCGACACGGTCATGAGCAACAGCTTCGGCTTCGGCGGCACCAACGCCACCCTGGTGCTCAAGCGCTGGGAAGGCAAGTAAGGCGCTGCTGAGGTAGATGCAAAACGCCCCGACTGGTTCGGGGCGTTTTTGTTTTCAGGCGTTTACTTGGGCTTGGGTAACACCGCCAGAAAGTTATCGCGCGCGACCTTGTTGGCCACAGGTTCGGGCAACGCGTCCAGAAACGGTTTGAACCCGTGCATCTGCTCGCCAAGGCTCCCGAACCGCCCGACTACATTCGACCCCAGCATGAACCGGTCGGGGTATTTCTGCACCAGCGCCAGCCATGGCTGCTGCGGCTTGCCCTGCTCATCCAGCAGGTAAGGCTCAAGCACGCTCCAGGACAGGTCCACATAGAGGTTGGGGTAATCCTCCAGCAGCCGGGTCAGTACGGGGAGCAAGAAGTCCATGCGGGTCTGATGCCGGTGGATCTCCATGCTGCTGCCGGCATGGGCCCAGATGAAGCGTGTGTGGGGGTGATCGCGCAGGGGCTCCTCGATCTCCGCCAGGTACAACGGGTTACGCTCGCGCTTGGAGGTGATGTTCGAGTGCAGCAGTACCGGCAGGTCGCGCTCGGCGGCCAGGTGATAGATGCGCGTCATGGCCTCGTTATTGGCCCGCGGCGTCTCGCCACTGGTCAGCGCGGTCAGGTCGTCATGGCGGGTGAACACTTCGCCGATGCCCTGCCACAAGCCTGGGTACAGGTCGAGCATGCGCTCGATGTGGCTCACGGCATTCTTGTCGACCGGGTTGATACCGGTCAGAAAGGGATGAAAGCGCTGACGCTGTTCAGGGGGCAGTTTCTGGATGGCGGCTGCCACGTAGGTGTCCGTGGCACTGTACCAGTAGGCATCGGCGTCATCGCCGGCGTAATAGCGTGGCCGCTTGGGCTCGTCCTCGTGCCATTTCTTGGCAACCGGAATGCCGGAAATCATCGATTGGTCGATATCTGCGGCATCCATGGCCTTGAGCAGCGCCGGCATGCCCTCGGTTTCCTGGAAGAAATCCACATAATGCAGGTGAGCATCGCTGTAGCGGTACTCACGGGCCTGTGCCGCCTGGCATAGCCAGGCAGCTACAACGGCGCAGGCCAGCGCTTTGGCGTTCATGGTCAGCTTCCTTGTACGGGGACGAACCGAATAGACCCGCCAGCAGGCGGGACGGTTCAGCGCGCCCCTCCTACAAGCCCGTGCACTAGGGGTGGAACACTTCACTCAGCAGATTATGCATCGACCGGAACGCCCGCTCGGCGGTGCGCCTGTCATATTGCATCTTGCCTGGCACGTTGGCGCCCGGGTCAGTGAAAGAATGAACCGCACCGCCATAGCTCAGCAGTTGCCAGTCCACCTTGGCTGCATCCATTTCCGCCTCGAACGCAGGCAACTGTTCCTTAGGTACCAGCGGGTCTGATGCACCGTGCAACACCAGCACCGAGCCCTTGATGTTCTTTGCGTCATCCGGGTTGGGGGTGTCGAGGGTGCCGTGGAACGACACCGCAGCACGCAAATCGGCGCCTGAGCGCGCCAACTCCAGCGCACAGCAACCGCCAAAACAGAAGCCGAACGTGGCGGCCTTGCCAGGTGCCAGCAACGCCTTGGATTGCCCCAGTAGCTGCGCCAACGCCTCCTGCATGCGCTTGCGCAGCTCGGCCCGGTCATTTTTCAGCGGCATCATTGCAGCCCCTGCCTCGTCGGCATTCGACGGGCGAATCGACTGGCCGTACAGGTCCGCGAGCAGCACCACGTAGCCCTGCTCAGCCACCTCCTTGGCGATGCGCTCAGCCCCTTCGGCAATGCCCATCCAGTTCGGCGCCATCACCAGCCCTGGGCGGCCCAGGGCGCCCGGCTCATACACCAGGCGGCTTTCGTAGGTTTTGCCGGCCAGGTGATACACCAGCGACTCGACGATTACCTTGCTCATCCTTTACTCCTCAGGCGTGCACCATGAAAAAAGCCCGCCGAAGCGGGCTTTGCCATGCATCAATTCAAGCAGACAATTCGACCAGCAGCTTGTTCAGGCGCCGTACATAGGCGGCAGGGTCCTTCAGGCTGTCACCCGCGGCAAGCGCGGCCTGATCGAACAGGATGTGCGACAACTCGGCGAAACGGTCCTCGCTCTGTTCGTGGTCGAGCTTCTCGATCAGCGGGTGTGTCGGGTTGAATTCGAAGATCGGCTTGGAATCTGGCACTTTCTGGCCGCTGGCTTCCAGAATCTGGCGCATTTGCAGGCCCAGGTCCTGTTCTCCGATCGCCAGGATTGCCGGCGAGTCCGTCAGGCGGTGGGATACCCGCACCTCGGCCACGCTTTCACCCAGGGCAGCTTTCAGGCGCTCCACCAGGCCTTCCTTGTCTTTGGCGACTTCTTCCTGGGCCTTTTTGTCTTCTTCCGAATCCAGCTTGCCCAAGTCCAGGTCACCACGGGCCACATCGACGAACGCCTTGCCATCGAATTCGGTGAGGTAGCTCATCAGCCACTCATCGATGCGGTCGGTCAGCAGCAGCACTTCGATGCCTTTCTTGCGGAAGACCTCAAGGTGTGGGCTGTTCTTGACCTGCGCGTAGGATTCGCCGGTGAGGTAGTAGACTTTGTCCTGGCCGTCTTTGGCACGCGCCAGGTAATCGGCAAGGCTGACGCTCTGCTCGCCGCTTTCGTCATGGGTGGAGGCAAAGCGCAGCAGGCCGGCGATTTTCTCCTTGTTGGCGAAATCTTCGGCCGGGCCTTCCTTGAGCACCTGCCCGAAGTTTTTCCAGAAGCCCTTGTACTGCTCAGGCTCGTTCTTGGCCAGTTTTTCCAGCATGTCCAGCACGCGCTTGGTCAGGGCCGTCTTCATCGAGTCGATGATCGGGTCTTTCTGCAGAATTTCACGCGACACGTTCAGCGACAGGTCGTTGGAGTCGACCACACCTTTGATGAAGCGCAGGTACAGCGGCAGGAACGATTCGGCCTGGTCCATGATGAACACACGCTGTACGTACAGTTTCAGGCCGCGGGGCGCTTCACGCTGGTACAGGTCGAACGGCGCACGGGCCGGCACGTACAGCAGCGAGTTGTACTCGAGCTTGCCTTCAACCTTGTTGTGGCTCCAGGCCAGCGGGTTTTCGAAGTCGTGGCCGATGTGCTTGTAGAATTCCTGGTACTCCTCGTCCTTGATCTCGGTACGCGGACGGGTCCACAGGGCGCTGGCACGGTTGACGGTTTCCCACTCTTCAGCCGGCTGCTCTTCGCCTTCGGCCGCCGCCTGCTCCTTGGGCAGCTGGATTGGCAGCGCGATATGGTCGGAGTACTTCTTGACCACGTTGCGCAGGCGCCAGCCATCGGCGAACTCCTGCTCGTCCTTCTTCAGGTGCAGGACGATGCGGGTGCCGCGCTCTGGCTTGTCGACGGTGGCCACTTCAAAGTCGCCCTCGCCCTTCGAGGACCAGTGCACACCTTCGCTGGCCGGTTGGCCAGCGCGGCGGCTGTAGACATCGACCTGGTCGGCAACAATGAACGCCGAGTAGAAGCCAACGCCAAACTGACCGATCAGGTGCGAGTCCTTCTTCTGGTCACCGGTGAGGTTCTTCATGAAGTCGGCAGTGCCCGACTTGGCGATGGTGCCCAGGTGCGTGATGACATCTTCACGGCTCATGCCGATGCCGTTGTCCTCAAGGGTGACAGTGCCGGCGTCTTTGTCGAAGCTCAGGCGGATCCTCAGGTCGGCATCGTTTTCGAACAGCTCGGGCTTGGCCAGTGCTTCGAAACGCAGCTTGTCGGCCGCATCGGAGGCGTTGGAGATCAATTCACGCAGGAAGATCTCCTTGTTCGAGTACAGGGAATGAATCATGAGGTGCAGCAGCTGCTTCACCTCGGTCTGGAAGCCCAGGGTTTCTTTTTGAGTCTCCACACTCATGGTCGTCACACTCCGATCTGATGGCAGTAGTCGCCAAGCGGCCCGGTTGGCTGCGTTGGCGGCGGATGACATGCAGATGGGGGCTGCCCGGATGATTTCAAGGGCTTTTGCGGTGCGAACCTTGAATGCACCTGCGCCAGGGGAGCGAGGCGCCCACCCCCGCGCGCCATGGCAGGACCCTTTAGAGAGTAGAAGTGCCTGCACCTCAAAAACATGTTTATACCTGTGAAATTACCGTGGAACTTATTTCAGAAGGCCCCACTCGAAGGAACAAGCCAACTTATTCCACCAAGGAGAAACACCCCCATGCGTAAACCATTTGCTTTTGCTCTGATGCTGGCTGCTGCCATGGGCCTGGCCGCTTGCGATAAAGCGAGCGAAGACAAAGCCCAGGACGCACAAGAACACCGTGAACAAGCCCAGGAAAAAATGGGTGATGCTCAGGACAAGATGAACGACGCTGCCAAGGAAAACGCCGAAGCCGCCAAAGACCAGGCCGAAGCCAACCAGAAGGCTGCTGAAGAGGCCGCTCCGGCCACCCCGGCGACCACTGTTCCGGCCGAACCTGCCAAGCAGTAATCGCGCCGTAAAAAAAACCCGACATTGTCGGGTTTTTTTATGCCTGAAATTATTAGGCTAACCGTTTCAGTCATTCACATTTGAACGCTGCCCGGGTACTTCGGTCGCTGAACTTTCCGTGGGCGTAAATACCATCACGTCCAGTACATCGGAATGGAACTCGCGGCGATACAGAATTAACACCACCCCCACGCTAATACCCATGAACAACCACGGGCTGATGAACCAGCTCAACATCGCCATGCCGAAATAATACGACCGCAGGCCGAAGTTGAATTGGTTGGCAGCCAGCGACAGCACCCGCGCCGCACGCGCGGCAAACGCCTTGCGCTCCATTTCATTGACCTGGCGTTCGCCGATCATGGGTGCCGAGCCCACCAGCACCGCGGCGAAGTTGTACTGCCGCATGCACCAGCTGAAGGTGAAAAAGGCATACACGAACACCGTCGCCAGGCACAGCAACTTGATTTCCGACATCCCTTGGGAGGCCTGCTGAACCAGGGGCAAGTCAGCGAGCAGCGACAGGGCTCGGTCGGACGCGCCCAGCACCGTCAGGATGCCGGCGAGGATGATCAGGGTGCTGGAGGCGAAGAACGAGGCGTTGCGCTCAAGGTTGCCGATCACGCTGGCATCGGCAATACGGTTGTCACGCAACAACATGCGGCGCATCCAGTCTTCACGGTACAGGTGCAACACACTGGCAAGGCACGCGGTGTCCCGCCCCTTCCAGAGGGCATAGCGTGTGTAGCCGCCCCAGCACAGCACAAACCAGCAGGCCGCCAGGAGGTTGTTCAAATTGCTTGAAATGAAAGTCATGCCGGGTTCCCGAAATGCCAGGTGCCAAAAGGATAGGGACCGCATTTCGACGCTGGCAAGCGGCAAAAGGCACAGGGCGACAGCGAAAAACACGCGCACTCACCCTACAGCCAAACAAAAGCCCCGCATCCTTGCGGATACGGGGCTTGGGTGTTTGATACCGAGGCGGCAGGTTCAGGCTTTTGGCCCATGCCGCCAGCGGGCTTCAACACATCACGCCAGGGCCTCGCGAGGCTTGCCCAACATGCGGTCGCACACCACAGCACCCACCAGGGTAACGACCGAAGGTACCAGCCAGGCAAGGCCTTGATCGCTGAGTGGCAGGTTGGCCATGAAGTCGGGCAACACATGGGCCGCGCTGCTGCCCTTGATGGCATCAACCATGCCGAACAGCAGCGATACCAGCATTACCGGGGCCAGGATACGCGTCGGCGAGTTCCACAGGTCCTTCACGAAGCTCAAGCCCACCACCACGATGCACGGCGGGTAGATGGCCGTGAGCACAGGGATGGAGAACATGATCAGCTTGGTCAGCCCCAGGTTCGACACCAGCAGCGAGAAACCAGCCAGAATCACCACCAGCGCACGGTACGACAACGGCAGCATCTGGCTGAAGTATTCGGCACACGCGCACGTCAGGCCGACGGCTGTCACCAGGCACGCCAGGGCGATCAGCACGGCAAGGAAGCCGCTGCCCAGCGAGCCGAAGGTGTGCTGTACGTAGGCATGCAGTACCGCCGCACCGTTGCTGGCGCCCGCGGCAATTTCATGGCTGCCGGCGCCCAGGCGGAACAGGCTGATGTACACCAGGGCCAGGCCGACACCGGCAATCAGGCCGGCGATGATGGCGTAGCGGGTGATCAGCTTAGGCGACTCGACGCCGCGTGAACGGATGGCGTTGACGATGACGATGCCGAACACCAGGGCACCCAAGGTATCCATGGTCAGGTAACCATCAGAGAACCCCTTGGAGAACGCGGCGGCGGCGTAGGCCGGCTGCGCTTCACCGATGGTACCGGCTGGCAGCGCGAACGCGGCGATGCCCAGTACCGCCAGGGCAATGATCTTCAGTGGCGCAAGGAAACGCCCCACGGTATCAAGCAGCTTGCCCGGGTACATGGACACGGCCAGTACCACGGCGAAATACACCAGGCTGTAGATGAACAGGGCCAGCGGGCTTTCACCGGTCAATGGCGCAACGCCCACTTCGAACGACACGGTCGCGGTACGCGGCGTGGCGAACAACGGGCCGACCGACAGGTAGCAAACAGCGGCCAGCAGGCCACCGAAGAACTTGCCGATCGGGCTGCTCAGGGCATCCATACCGCCGCCGACCTTGGCCAACGCGACCACGGTGATGACCGGCAGGCCCACCGCCGTCACCAGGAAGCCCAAGGCGGCCATCCAGACGTGCGGGCCCGATTGCAGGCCGACAATAGGCGGGAAGATGATGTTGCCGGCGCCTACGAAAAGCGCAAACGTCATAAAGCCAAGCGCCAGGATATCCTGGCCTTTGAGAACTTTCATTTAAGGTAGTACCACACTGCTGGAATCGGGGTTCGAGAGGGGACTTTCCAATGGGTGAGGAAAATGCTGCCCGGCGTGATAGGCCAGACCCGTTAAGCGTGTCGTTCCCTTTTGGGGCACGGGCACAGAATAGGCGCGTAGATTAACCGTTTTGCCGCGCAAACGCACTGGAACAGTGCTGCTTGTCCGATGTGCGTACGTGTTTGTCGTCTGTGCGTCCGGGGACAGGGGGGATTATCCTCAGATTGAAATATTCGTCTGTAAGGTAATTCCTATGGGGACGATTGGGAGGCTTGTGCTGGCCTGGCAGTGATAAGGCCCGCCCCCAAAACGACAAAGGCCACCCGAAGGTGGCCTCTGTGCGCGTGGGGGGTGTTGCAGTATTACTTCTTGGCTTCCCAGCCAGTCAGCTCGGCCAGGGCCTTGCCGATGTCAGCCAGGGAACGCACGGTTTTCACGCCTGCGTCCTGCAGGGCTGCGAATTTCTCGTCCGCAGTACCCTTGCCGCCAGAAATGATGGCGCCAGCGTGGCCCATGCGCTTGCCTGCCGGCGCAGTCACGCCAGCGATGTAGGAAACGACAGGCTTGGTGACATTGGCCTTGATGTAGGCCGCAGCTTCTTCTTCAGCCGAACCGCCGATCTCACCGATCATGACGATCGCTTCGGTCTTCGGGTCTTCCTGGAACAGCTTCAGGATGTCGATGAAGTTGGAGCCCGGGATCGGGTCGCCACCGATACCCACGCAGGTCGACTGGCCGAAGCCGGCGTCGGTGGTCTGCTTGACCGCTTCATACGTCAGGGTGCCGGAACGCGAAACGATACCGACCTTGCCTGGCAGGTGGATGTGGCCTGG
This sequence comes from Pseudomonas sp. S36, assembly GCF_016647875.1. Lineage (NCBI taxonomy): Bacteria > Pseudomonadati > Pseudomonadota > Gammaproteobacteria > Pseudomonadales > Pseudomonadaceae > Pseudomonas > Pseudomonas sp. S36. Next base: position 133,829 of record NZ_JACVVG010000004.1, read on the forward strand.
CATGATGCCGATCTTGCACTCGCCCGGGGTGATGACACCTGGGCAGTTAGGGCCGATCAGGGTCACGCCCAGCTCGTCGCACTTGACCTTGGCATCGAGCATATCGAGGGTAGGAATACCCTCGGTGATGCAAACGATCAGCTTGATGCCACCGAAGGCTGCTTCCAGGATCGAGTCCTTGCAGAACGGTGCCGGCACGTAGATGACCGAAGCATCAGCGCCGGTCGCTTCCACGGCTTCCTTCACGGTGTTGAACACCGGCAGGCCCAGGTGGGTGGTGCCACCCTTGCCCGGGGTAACGCCGCCGACCATCTTTGTGCCGTAGGCAATGGCTTGTTCGGAGTGGAAAGTACCCTGCGAGCCGGTGAAGCCCTGGCAGATGACTTTGGTGTCTTTATTGATCAGGACGCTCATTACTTGCCCTCCGCAGCTTTGACAACTTGTTGAGCAGCGTCGGTCAGGCTGGTTGCAGCAATGATGTTCAAACCGCTTTCTGCCAATACTTTAGCGCCCAGTTCGGCGTTGTTGCCTTCAAGGCGAACCACGACCGGAACCTTGACGCCGACTTCCTTCACTGCACCGATGATGCCTTCGGCAATCATGTCGCAGCGAACGATGCCGCCGAAGATGTTGACCAGAACGGCCGCGACATTGCTGTCGGACAGAATGATCTTGAACGCTTCGGTAACGCGCTCTTTGGTAGCACCACCGCCTACGTCGAGGAAGTTGGCTGGCTTGCCGCCGTGCAGGTTGACGATGTCCATGGTACCCATGGCCAGGCCAGCACCGTTGACCATGCAGCCGATGTTGCCTTCGAGGGCAACGTAGTTCAGTTCGAACTTGGCAGCGTGGGCTTCACGGGCGTCGTCCTGGGACGGGTCGTGGAAGGTCTTCAGCTTCGGCTGACGGTACATGGCGTTGGCGTCGATGTTGATCTTGGCATCGAGGCAGTGCAGGTCGCCGTCGGCCTTGATCACCAGCGGGTTCACTTCCAGCAGGGCCAGGTCATGGTCCTTGAACAGCTTGGCCAGGCCTACGAAGATCTTGGCGAACTGTTGAACTTGCTTGCCTTCCAGGCCCAGCTGGAACGCCAGCTCACGGCCCTGGAACGGCTGAGCGCCGACCAGCGGGTCGATGGTGGCCTTGAGGATTTTCTCAGGCGTGTCGTGGGCGACTTTCTCGATGTCCACGCCACCTTCGGTGGAGGCCATGAACACGATACGGCGGCTCGAGCGATCGACTACAGCGCCCAGGTACAGCTCTTTGGCGATGTCAGTGCAGGATTCGACCAGAATCTTGGAGACGGGTTGACCGTTGGCATCGGTCTGGTAGGTAACCAGATTCTTGCCCAACCACTGTGCAGCGAACGCCTTGGCGTCTTCTTTGCTGCGAACCAGCTTGACGCCGCCCGCCTTGCCGCGACCACCCGCGTGAACCTGGGCTTTTACAACCCACTCGTTCCCGCCGATCTTGTCGCAGGCTTCTGCCGCTGCTTCAGGGGTGTCGACTGCGAAACCCTTGGAAACTGGCAGGCCGTACTCAGCGAACAGCTGCTTACCCTGATACTCGTGAAGATTCATGCTTTTTACCGTCTTCGTTAGGTACTGCGCTTCGGCGCTGCGCCATCACTGGCGCCGCACCACCTGTGACCGTTGACCCCGGGTTATCCCATGTGATCCGGTCCGGCGGACTTTCCGCGGTGAGTCATGCACGCAAGACTCACGACGGGCAGCCCGCCGTGGTTTCTTATGATTAACGCTTCTTACGGTTGGCTACGTGAATGGCACCGCCATTCACGGCCAGCGCTGCTTCATGCAACGCTTCGGACAGGGTCGGATGGCTGAAGACCATCATGCCCAGGTCCTCGGCACTGGTGCCGAATTCCATTGCGATAGCGCCCTGCTGCACCAGTTCGGCAGCCGACGGGCCAATCACGTGAACACCCAGTACGCGGTCGGTCTTGGCATCGGCGATGACCTTGACGAAACCACCGGTGTCGTTGGCAGCCATCGCACGGCCGCTGGCCGCGAACGGGAAGGTGCCCACGTTAACCTCAACGCCTTCGGCCTTCAAGGCCTGCTCGGTCTTGCCGACCCAGGCGATTTCCGGGTGGGTGTAGATCACCGAAGGGATCAGGTCGTAGTTCATCTGGGCTTTGTGGCCCTTGATGCGCTCAACCACCATGATGCCTTCTTCCGAAGCCTTGTGCGCCAGCATCAGGCCACGCACCACGTCGCCGATGGCGTAGACGCCCGGTACGCTGGTGGCGCAGTAGTCGTCGACATAGATGTAGCCACGCTCATCGATGTTCACGCCGCTGTCGGAGGCCAGCAGGTCGGTGGTCACCGGGCGACGGCCGACCGCAACGATCAGCTTGTCGAAGGTGATCTTCTGCTCGCCTTCGGCATTGGTGTAGGTCACCTCGACTTCGTCGCCGTTCACCTTGGAACCGGTAACGCGGGCACCCAGCTTGATGTCCAGGCCTTGCTTGGTCAGCGTCTTCTGGGCTTCCTTGGACACCGCCGTGTCGGCAGCCATCAGGAAGGTGTCCAGGGCTTCCAGCACGGTGACTTCAGCACCCAGGCGGGCCCATACCGAGCCCAGCTCCAGGCCGATCACACCGGCACCGATAACGCCCAGGCGCTTCGGTACGGCCTGGAATTCCAGGGCGCCGGTGGAGTCGACGATGACGTTCTGGTCAACCGGGGCTGGCGGAATGTCGATCGGGCGAGAACCGGAGGCCAGGATCACGTTATCGGCTTCGACGATTTCAGTGGTGCCGTCGGCCTTGGTCACTTCGACCTTTTTGCCAGCCAGCAGCTTGCCGTGACCCTGGATGGAGGTGACGCCGTTGGCCTTGAACAGGGTGGCGACGCCGCCGGTCAGGTTCTTCACGATGCCAGCCTTGCGGCCAACCATCGCAGCCACGTCCATCTTCACTTCGCCAGTGGAGATACCGTGTACGTTGAAGCTCTCTTTGGCTTCCTTGTATTTCCAGGAGCTGTCCAGCAGCGCCTTGGAAGGAATGCACCCTACGTTCAGGCAGGTGCCGCCCAGGGCCAGCTTGCCCTCGGCATCGGTGTACTTCTCGATACAGGCAGTCTTCAGACCAAGCTGGGCGGCCTTGATCGCAGCCACGTAGCCGCCAGGACCTGCACCAATCACTACCACGTCGAATTTCTGGGTCATAAAAGATTCCTTGTTAGCTTCAAGCGGCACGCTGCAAGCCGCAAGACAGGCAGGCTTCGACTTGAAGCTTGCCGCTTGCAGCTTACAGCTGCGCGATTAGATGTCCAGCAGCAGGCGGGACGGATCTTCCAGCAGGTTCTTGATGGTCACCAGGAAGGTTACGGCTTCCTTGCCATCGATCAGGCGGTGGTCGTAGGACAGCGCCAGGTACATCATCGGGCGGATCACCACCTGGCCATTGATGGCCATCGGGCGCTGGATGATGTTGTGCATGCCCAGGATCGCAGCCTGCGGCGGGTTGACGATCGGGGTCGACATCATCGAGCCGAAAGTACCACCGTTGGTGATGGTGAAAGTGCCGCCGGTCATCTCTTCGATGGACAGCTTGCCGTCACGGGCCTTCTTGCCGAAGGTGGCGATGCCGTTTTCGATCTCTGCCAGGCTCATCGACTCGGCGTTGCGCAGTACCGGAACCACCAGGCCACGGTCGCTGGAAACCGCCACACCGACGTCGGCGTAACCGTGGTAGACGATATCGTTGCCGTCGATCGAGGCGTTCACGGCCGGGAAGCGTTTCAGCGCTTCGGTGGCCGCCTTGACGAAGAACGACATGAAGCCCAGGCGCACGCCGTTGTGGGTCTTCTCGAACAGGTCCTTGTACTTCGAACGCAGGGCCATGACTTCGGTCATGTCGACTTCGTTGAAGGTGGTCAGCATCGCCATGTTGGATTGGGCTTCGACCAGACGCTCGGCAATCTTGGCGCGCAGGCGGGTCATCGGCACGCGCTTCTCGGTGCGGTCGCCAGCAGCGGTCACCACCGGTGCCGGGGCAGCAGCAGGCTTGGCAGCCGGGGCTGCGGCCGGCGCGGCCTTCTTGTTGGCGACGGCAGCAACGACGTCTTCCTTGGTCACACGGCCGCCTTTGCCGGTACCGGCCACAGTGGCCAGGTCGATGCCGTTTTCTTCGGCCAGCTTGCGCGCAGCCGGGGCAGCAACCGGGTCGTCTTCACCGGCATCGGCAGCAACGGCGGCCGGTGCGGCGGCGGCCGGGGCAGCAGCAGGCGCTGCGGCAGCGGCGCCACCTTCAACGATCGAACCCAGCACTTCGTCGGACAGGACGGTATCGCCCTCGCCCTTGACGATGGCACCCAGCACGCCGTCGGCGGTGGCCAGCACTTCGAGCACGACTTTGTCGGTCTCGATGTCGACGATCAGTTCGTCACGCTTGACAGCCTCGCCCGGCTGCTTGTGCCAGGTGGCAACGGTGCCGTCGGCAACCGATTCCGGGAAGGTTGGGGCTTTGATCTCGATAGCCATTATCAGTGTTTCCTTAAATTCGGTTTCAAGTGCGCGAAGGCGTTAAACAGTGAAGGCGTCTTGCAGCAGTTTTTCCTGCTGTTCGGCGTGCTTCGAAGCGTAACCACAGGCAGGTGCGGCAGAGGCATCGCGACCCGCGTACTCCAGGGCCAGTGCCTTGTTATGGCGGCCGAGGATGCGACGCATATGGTGCTGGCTGCTGTACCAGGCGCCCTGGTTCATCGGTTCTTCCTGGCACCACACCGCATGCTTGAGGTTGGTGTAAGGCGCCAGGATCTCGACCAGGTCGTCTTCAGGGAACGGATACAGCTGCTCGATGCGCACGATCGCGATGTCTTCGCGGCCTTCGGCGCGGCGTTTTTCCAGCAGGTCGTAGTAGACCTTGCCGCTGCACAGCACCAGGCGCTCCACCTTCGCAGGCTCGAGGGTGTCGATTTCCGGGATGACGGTCTGGAACGAACCATCGGCCAGGTCTTCGAGGGTCGAGACGGCCAGCTTGTGGCGCAGCAACGACTTGGGCGTCAGCACAATCAGCGGCTTGCGCAGCGGACGGATGACCTGACGACGCAGCAGGTGGTAGATCTGGGCCGGCGTGGTCGGTACGCAGACCTGGATGTTCTGCTCGGCGCACAATTGCAGGTAACGCTCCAAGCGCGCCGAGGAGTGCTCAGGCCCCTGCCCTTCGTAGCCATGCGGCAGCAGCATGGTCAGACCGCACAGGCGGCCCCACTTGTGCTCGCCACTGGTGATGAACTGGTCGATCACCACTTGCGCACCGTTGGCGAAGTCGCCGAACTGGGCTTCCCAGATCACCAGCGCGTTCGGCGTGGTGGTGGAGTAGCCGTATTCGAACGCCAGTACTGCTTCCTCGGACAGGAACGAATCGTACAGTTCGAAACGTGGCTGGCCCGGGTACAGGTTCATCAGCGGGATGTAGGTGCCCGCATCCTTCTGGTTGTGCAGCACCGCATGCCGGTGCGAGAAGGTGCCGCGGCCGATGTCCTGGCCGGTCATGCGGATGGGGTGGCCTTCGAACTGCAGGGTGGCGTAGGCCATGGTCTCTGCATAACCCCAGTTGATCGGCAAGCCACCGGCCTGCATCTTCTGGCGGTCTTCGTAGATCTTGGCGACCTGGCGCTGCACCACGAAGCCTTCAGGCAGCTCCAGCAACTTGGCCGACAGTTCCTGCAGGGTCTTGAGGTCGAAGCGGGTGTCGTGGCGTGCGGTCCAGGCATGGCCCAGGTAAGGGCGCCAGTCGACGAACAGCTCGCGGTTCGGCTCCTTGACCAGGCTCTTGACCACGTGCAGGCCGTTGTCCAGCGCACTGCGGTAGTCGTCGATCTTGGCCTGGGCGCGATCGGCATCGATACGGCCGGCCTGGATCAGCGCTTCGGCATACAGCTCACGGGTGGTGCGCTGCTTGCTGATCTGCTGGTACATCAGCGGCTGGGTGCCGTTCGGCTCGTCAGCCTCGTTGTGGCCGCGGCGACGGTAGCAGACCAGGTCGATGACCACGTCACGCTTGAACTGCATGCGGTAGTCGACCGCCAGCTGGGTCACGAACAGCACCGCTTCCGGGTCGTCGCCGTTGACGTGCAGGATTGGCGCCTGAATCATCTTGGCCACGTCGGTGGCGTACTCGGTAGAGCGCGCATCCAGCGGGTTGCTGATGGTGAAACCCACCTGGTTGTTGATCACGATGTGCACGGTGCCGCCGGTCTTGAAACCGCGGGTCTGCGACATCTGGAAGGTTTCCATCACCACGCCCTGGCCTGCAAATGCAGCGTCGCCGTGGATGGAGATGGGCAGCACCTTGTCACCCACGCTGTCGTTGCGACGGTCCTGACGGGCACGCACCGAACCTTCGACAACCGGCGAGACGATTTCCAGGTGGGACGGGTTGAACGCCATGGCCAGGTGCACTTCGCCACCCGGGGTCATCACGTTCGAGGAGAAGCCCTGGTGATACTTCACGTCACCGGAGCCCAGCTCGTTCATCTTCTTGCCTTCGAACTCGTCGAACAGCTCGCGCGGGTTCTTGCCGAAGGTGTTGACCAGCACGTTAAGGCGGCCACGGTGGGCCATGCCGATGACCACTTCCTTGGTGCCGTAGGAACCGGAGCGCTGGATCATCTCGTCCAGCATCGGGATCAGGCTTTCGCCGCCTTCCAGGCCGAAACGCTTGGTGCCTGGGTACTTGGTGCCCAGGTATTTTTCCAGGCCCTCGCCAGCGGTCACACGCTCGAGCAGGTGGGACTGGATATCAGCGGAAAACTCGGGCCGGCCACGCACGCTTTCCAGACGCTGCTGGAACCAGCTGCGCTGCTCGGAATCGACGATGTGGGTGAACTCGGCGCCAATGGTGCGACAATATGTCTTCTGGAGCGCGTCGAGGATGTCGCGTAGGCTCGCCTCCTCTTTGCCGATGAACAGGTCGCCGGCACGGAAGGTCGTATCAAGATCGGCATTGGTCAAGCCGTAGTGATTGATCGACAGGTCTACAGGCGCTGGACGCTGCCACAACCCCAAGGGGTCAAGCTTGGCAGCCTGATGGCCGCGCATCCGATAGGCCTGGATCAGTCGCAGCACTTCAACCTGCTTCTTCTCGTGTTCACTGCTCACGCTCCCGGCAGACACCGGCTGGGCGCGGCGCTGGTTCTTCGCCAGCAATACGAAATGGTCGCGGATCGTCGAGTGCGAGACATCGGTAGCGGTGCTGCCGTCGGCGGGCAACTTCTGGAAGTAGGTGCGCCACTCTTCTGGCACAGCGTTAGGGTCGTGCAGGTAGAGTTCGTAGAGCTCTTCCACATATGCAGCGTTACCACCTGAAAGGTGGGCGCTTTCCCACATGCGCTGCATCACGCTTTCTTGCATGCTTGGTCACCCTCGGTTAGGGGACTGATCGGCGAGAGCCATAGCAAACCTGGAAAAGTCCGAAAACAGCGACTGAACCACGCCACCTGGATCCTGCTGATTTTCCGGGTACCAGCCCGGAAAGCCCCTGCTGGTCTCATCTTCATAGGTAATGAACAAGGGCTTTGTGAGCCCCGGCTCGGGTTTTACCTCAGTGCGGGCTCAGCGCCCGCACCTCGGCATACTGCAGGTACAACGGGTATATCAGGTGCCGCTTTGCAGCAGCATGTTACGTACGTGACCGATTGCCTTGGTAGGGTTCAGACCCTTCGGGCAAACGTTTACGCAGTTCATGATCCCGCGGCAGCGGAATACGCTGAACGGGTCATCCAGGGACGCCAGGCGCTCCTGGGTCTTGGTATCACGGCTGTCGGCCAGGAAGCGGTACGCCTGCAACAGCGCAGCTGGGCCCAGGAACTTGTCCGGGTTCCACCAGAACGACGGGCAGGACGTGGAGCAGCAGGCGCACAGGATGCACTCGTACAGGCCGTCGAGCTTCTCGCGCTGTTCTGGCGACTGCAGGCGCTCGATGGCCGGGGCCGGCGTGTCGTTCTGCAGGAACGGCTTCACCTTCTCGTACTGCTTGTAGAAGATGCTCATGTCGACGACCAGGTCACGAATGACCGGCAGGCCCGGCAGCGGGCGCAGCACCAGCTTGTTGCCCTTGACCACGCCCGACAGCGGGGTGATGCAGGCCAGGCCGTTTTTGCCGTTCATGTTCATGCCGTCGGAACCGCACACGCCTTCACGGCAGGAGCGACGGTACGAGAAGCCCTCGTCCTTTTCCTTGATCAGCGCCAGCACGTCCAGGACCATGAGGTCCTTGCCGCCGGTGTCGACGTCGAACGACTCCATCTTGGGGGCCGTGTCGGTGTCGGGGTTGTAACGATAAACTTCGACTTTCAACATAGCAGCCACCCTTAGTAAGTCCGGATTTTTGGTTCGAAGGCCGGTACGGTCTTCGGCGCAAAGTTGACGCCACGCTTGGCAACGCGCTTCACACCCGGGTAGTACAGGGTGTGGCACAGCCAGTTTTCGTCGTCACGGTCTTCGAAGTCTTCACGGGCGTGAGCGCCGCGGGACTCTTTACGGGCTTCGGCCGCGATGGCGGTAGCTTCGGCAACTTCCAGCAGGTTCTGCAGCTCCAGCGCTTCGATACGCGCGGTGTTGAAGGCCTGGGACTTGTCGTTGATCTTGACGTTGGCAATCCGCTCGCGCAGGCCGGCCAACTGCTCGATACCTTTGAGCATGTACTCGCCAGTACGGAACACACCGAAGTAGTTCTGCATGCAGCTCTGCAGCTCGCGCTTGAGGCTGGCAACGTCTTCGCCAGTGGAGCGCTCGTTGAGCTTGTTCAGGCGGCTCAGGGCAACATCGATATCGGTGTCGCTGGCGTCGAGGTGCTCGATGCCGTCGCTCAGTGCCTTCTCCAGGTGCAGGCCGGCCGCACGGCCGAACACCACCAGGTCGAGCAGCGAGTTGCCGCCCAGGCGGTTGGCACCGTGAACCGATACGCACGCCACTTCACCTACGGCGAACAGGCCAGGAATGATGTGATCCTTGCCTTCATCGTCCATGGTGATGGCCTGGCCATGAATGTTGGTGGCAACGCCGCCCATCATGTAGTGGCAGGTTGGAACGACCGGAACCGGCGCGACCACAGGGTCGACGTGGGCAAAGGTCTTGGACAGCTCGCAGATGCCTGGCAGGCGGCTGTGCAGCACTTCCTCGCCCAGGTGGTCCAGCTTCAGCAGTACGTGGTCCTTGTTCGGGCCCACGCCGTTGCCGGCGATGATCTCTTTGACCATGGAACGGGCAACCACGTCACGGCCGGCCAGGTCTTTGGCGTTCGGCGCGTAACGCTCCATGAAACGTTCGCCGTGGGCGTTGATCAGGTAACCACCCTCGCCGCGGCAACCCTCGGTGACCAGTACACCGGCGCCGGCGATGCCGGTTGGGTGGAACTGCCACATCTCGATGTCCTGCACGGGTACACCGGCACGCAGGGCCATGCCGATACCGTCGCCGGTATTGATCAGGGCGTTGGTGGTGGAGGCGTAGATACGGCCCGCACCGCCAGTGGCCAGTACGGTGGCCTTGGACTTGATGTACAGGGTTTCGCCGGTTTCAATGCAGATCGCGATCACACCAACGAAGGCGCCTTCCTGGTTTTTTACCAGGTCAACGGCGTAGTACTCGTTGAGGAAGGTGGTGCCGGCTTTCAGGTTGCCCTGGTACAGGGTGTGCAGCAGCGCGTGACCGGTACGGTCGGAAGCGGCGCAGGTACGGGCGGCCTGGCCACCTTTACCGAAGTCCTTGGACTGGCCACCGAACGGACGCTGGTAGATACGGCCGGTTTCGGTACGCGAGAACGGCAGGCCCATGTGGTCCAGCTCGAAGACCGCGGCCGGGCCTTCCTGACACATGTATTCGATAGCGTCCTGGTCACCGATGTAGTCGGAACCCTTGACGGTATCGTACATGTGCCAGCGCCAGTCGTCGTTCGGGTCGGCCGAAGCGATGGCGCAGGTGATGCCGCCCTGGGCGGATACGGTGTGCGAACGGGTCGGGAACACCTTGGTGACCACGGCAGTCTTGTGACCGCCCTGTGCCAGCTGCAGCGCTGCGCGCATGCCGGCGCCGCCGCCACCGATGATGATGGCGTCGAAGGAAATGGTTGGAATGCTAGCCATGGATCAGATACCCCAGAGAATCTGCACACCCCAGACGAAGTAAGCGAACATCGCAACGCCGCATACCGCCTGGAACAGGAAACGAATCGCAGTTGCCGACTTGCCGAACGACATAGGCGTCAGGTAGTCGGTGGCAATGGTCCACATGCCGACCCAGGCGTGAGCGCCGAGGGCAACGAGGGCCAGCAGACTGAAGATCCGCATCGCGTTGTTGGAGAACAGACCATGCCACTGGGCGTAGTCGATACCGGGGTGAGCGACCACGTAGCCGATCAGGAAAATGAAGTAAGCCGCGAGAACGACCGCAGAAACGCGCTGCGCCATCCAGTCGTAGAGGCCCGAACGCGACAGGTTCGTGACGTTGGTTACCATACCCAAACTCCCACCAGTACGATCACCACCACGGAGATGACAATCACGATTTTCGAGCCCAGTTTGCCGCCTTCCAGCGTCTCACCGATGCCCATGTCCATGATCAGGTGGCGCACACCGGCCACCAGGTGATACAGCAGGGCGGACAGCAGGGCCCAGGTCACGAACTTGGCCAGCGGGCTGGTCAGACACGCCTTCACCTCGCCGAAGCCTTCCTCGGAACCCAGCGACTTGCCCAGTGCATACAGCATGATGGCAAGGCCGAGGAACAGGATGACGCCGGAGATACGGTGCAGAATGGACGTGTACGCAGTGACGGGGAGCTTGATGGTCCTTAGGTCTAGGTTTACAGGTCGTTGGCTTTTCACGGCTTTTTTCACACTGAAGAGCCCCTAGCGAATCAGGGCAAAGTTGTTGGTAAGTGTACTGGTCAGGTACCCACCACCCAGGGAACGGCGACCCCCAGCAGTTCGGGCTTGCAAGCCCCTGGCGGTCGGGTGCCGAGTATAGACAGTTAGGCTGCTCATGACAACGTGACGGGGTAGCCCGAATAGCGCATTGCCTTTGCCGCGCAAAAGGCGTAAATGGGCCGAAAATTCCCGAAAAATCAGGCTCCAGCCCTTGATTCAACAAGCCTTTAGGCAAATTGACATCTGAATTTATCCCTCTATAGTGGTGCGGGCCCTGCGTGGGGGGTCTGTCTGATGATTTCAAGCATTAATAGGAGGCCACATGGCTGACAAAAAAGCGCAGTTGGTCATCGAGGGCGCAGCCCCCGTCGAGCTGCCCATTTTAACCGGCACCGTTGGTCCTGATGTAATCGACGTCCGCGGGTTGGGGGCCACAGGTCACTTCACCTTCGACCCTGGTTTCATGGCGACCGCATCGTGCGAGTCGAAGATCACCTACATTGATGGCGACAAGGGCGTACTGCTGCACCGCGGCTACCCCATCGAGCAACTCGCCGAACAGTCCGACTACCTCGAAACCTGCTACCTGCTGCTCAATGGCGAACTGCCAAACGCCGAGCAGAAGGCCAAGTTCGTCAGCAACGTCAAGAACCACACCATGGTTCACGAACAGCTGAAAACCTTCTTCAACGGCTTCCGTCGCGACGCTCACCCGATGGCGGTGATGTGCGGCGTGGTCGGTGCCCTGTCGGCCTTCTACCACGACTCCCTGGACATCAATAACCCGCAACACCGCGAAATCTCTGCGGTGCGCCTGGTCGCCAAGATGCCGACCCTGGCCGCGATGGTTTACAAGTACTCCATGGGCCAGCCGATGATGTACCCGCGCAACGACTTGTCGTACGCGGAAAACTTCCTGCACATGATGTTCAACACCCCGTGCGAGATCAAACCGATCAGCCCGGTGCTGGCCAAGGCGATGGACCGGATCTTCATCCTCCACGCCGACCACGAACAAAACGCCTCCACCTCCACCGTGCGCCTGGCGGGCTCTTCGGGTGCCAACCCGTTCGCCTGTATCGCGGCCGGCATCGCCGCGCTGTGGGGCCCTGCCCACGGCGGCGCCAACGAAGCCGTGCTGACCATGCTCGATGAAATTGGCGATGTCTCGAACATCGACACCTTCATTGCCAAGGCCAAGGACAAGAACGATCCGTTCAAGCTGATGGGCTTCGGTCACCGCGTTTACAAGAACCGCGACCCGCGCGCCACCGTGATGAAGCAGACCTGCGACGAAGTGCTGCGCGAGCTGGGCATCAAGAATGACCCGCAGCTGGAACTGGCCATGCGCCTGGAAGAGATCGCACTCACCGATCCGTACTTCATCGAGCGCTCGCTGTACCCGAACGTCGACTTCTACTCGGGCATCATCCTGAAGGCGATCGGCATTCCGACCAGCATGTTCACCGTGATCTTCGCCCTGGCGCGCACCGTAGGCTGGATCTCGCACTGGAAAGAGATGCTCTCCAGCCCGTACAAGATCGGCCGCCCACGCCAGCTGTACACCGGCGAACCGAAACGCGACATCGTTGCATTGCAGGACCGCAAGTAAGCCCTAGAGGCTGAAACCAAAAGGGCTGCCCATGGGCAGCCCTTTTTATTACACCGCCCCAACCTGATGCCCGAAACACATCGGACCCGGCCAGATTTGGCGGTCAGTTTTTCTCAGCGCGTTCGCGCAGGGCCTTCAGGGTATTGAACGGCGCATCCACCACGAACTTGTTGGCCAACCACGACGGCACGCTACCCCCTGGCTCGGTGTGCACCTGGTACGTCACCTCGGTGCTAATGCCCTGAGGCACCAGCTTCCAGAAGCCCTCGACCTGGGCCACCCGCACGAAGCCCTTTTCTTCCGGCACATAGGTCGGCTCCTCCTTGAGGTTACGCAACAGGCTGCCATCGGCCTGCTTGACCGTGGTCACCTGCAGCACCGAGTCCCGCGGCGTCACCGGCCAGGGCGTATTGAACTGGGTGTAGGTCCAGGTCTTGTCACCCTCGTGCTTAAGCACCTTTTGCGCCTTGCATTCATGAATCCATGCACAGGCCCCCGCCACGTCTTCCTGCAGCGCCTGCACCTTGGCCAGGGGTGCCTTGATGACGGTGACACCCCGGTAGGCCTTGTACTTGGAGCCAGGCACTTCACTGAGGGATACCTTGATCCCGTCCTCATCCTTGGCCACCTGCCAATTCTCGGCCCAGGCAACAGGCGACAGCAGAGCACTGACACCACACAGCAATGCAATACGCTTCAACGATCTCATCATGTTTATCCTTGTTGTCGAGGATCCAGCCTGTCACGCCGCCGTCATGCGCTCCCACCAGCCGAGAATTCTGATGGCCTCTTCACTGTCCCGGCCACACACCTCAGGGTCAGCCTTGAAACCGCCGCACACCGATGGCCGCTCAGGCTTGCCGAACAAGTCGCAGAGGTTTGCAGCCGTCAGGTGCAGGCAACGCTGGCCAGCGGGCTTGCCGTCAGGCATGCGCGGCATGGCGGAGGTGATGGAGGGCGCGATGCAGCAGGCACCGCAGCCCTCACGACAGGTCATGGCTTGCAACACAATCAGAACTCCATGGCACACAACGGGGCGATCACCCCCTGAATACTAGCGGCTCAAACGCACGTTTGAAATTGCTGGCTTGATGAAATCTGCAGTGACCGGGCAGTCAGCAGGGCTTACTGGCGGTACTGGAAGTCGATGGCCGCACCTTCCACATCCCGACGGCTGTCGTTGCGCAGCTGCAACTGCATCTCGTTGCTGATCAAGCGGCCATTGAGCTGGAACGGGCTGTCGGCTTCGGGCTTTTCAGCGAACATGGGCGGCAGCAAAGGCTTGCGCTTCTTGATCGGCGACGGGTTGGTGCCCACGTTGGGCGTCAGGTTCTCCACCATCTCGGTAGGCAGGCTCAGGTCGAGGTTGGCCTTGGGCAGCGGCTTGGCCACGGCCTTGGCCTGCCTGGCCTTCTTACTGGCGGGCTTGCGCACAGCCTGTTTTTTCACCGCCTTGGACGGCGCCTGGGCCTTGCCAGCCTGCGTCTGGGCAGCCGGCTGGGCAGCCAGCACCACGCCAGCAGGCCAGCACAACGGTGCAAGGCAGAAAACCAGGAAAAAACGGCGCAGTGCAATCATGGCAAATGGACAGACCGACATGGTAAATGCGTATGCTCCCTGTTCCGCAGCCGCCTGACAAGCCTTACAAAAGTGTGGTTGCCGGCTCCCTGCACAATTGTTGTGCCAGCAGGCCCAGTGTGATGACTGCCCGCTCGGCTTCCTTGTTCCATGGGATGCCGCAGTTTAGCCGAATGCAGTGATTGAACTGCTCGGTATTACTGAAGATGAGCCCCGGTGCAATGCTGATCCCCTGCTCCAGCGCGCGTACGTGCAGGTCCTGGGTGTTTACCCGCCCAGGCAGGCTTACCCACAAAATGAAGCCACCGGTGGGCCGCGTCATCTGGGTGCCTTCAGGGAAATGCTGCTGCACCGCCAGCTGATAGGCACTGAGGTTCTTGCGGTACTCCTGACGAATGAACCGCAGGTGCCGGTCGTAACCACCGTTCTCCAGGTAGGCGGCCACAGCCATCTGCGTGACGCTGCAGGCCGAGTGCGTGGTAAAGGTCTGCAGCCGCTGGATTTCGTCCTGGTAACGCCCGGCAATCATCCAGCCAACGCGCACGCCGGGTGACAAGGTCTTGGAGAAGCTGGAGCAGTAGATCACCCGGTCAAGCCGATCATAGGCCTTGAGCGCCTTGGCCTTGCCCTGATCGAACATCAGCTCGCCATAAATATCGTCTTCGATGATCTGGATATCGAAATCCGACGCCAGGCGCAGCAACTGCTTCTGTCGCTCCTCCGGCACGGTGCCACCCAGTGGGTTACTCAGCCGCGCAGTGAGCACCAGCGCCTTGATCGACCACTGGTTGGCGGCAAGCTGCAAGGCCTCCAGGCTGATGCCGGTAGACGGATCACTGGGTATTTCGATCACTTTCAGGCCCAACAGGTCAGCCAGTTGCAGCAAACCGTAGTACGTGGGCGATTCGGCGGCAATCAGGTCACCTGGCCGCGTCAGCACACGCAGGGACATTTGCAGGGCGTCTACGCAACCGTGCGTAACGATAATCTCACGCGGGTCGACCAGCACACCCGCATCGCGCATGCGAATGGCAATTTGCCGGCGCAACGGCTCGAAACCTGGGCTGAACATGTAGCTGAACGCACGCGGGCTGTGGAAGCGGGTGACCTTGGCAATCTGCTGGTGCAATGCCCGCACCGGCAGGTAATCGACATGGGGCACGGCAGCACCGAACGGGAACACGCCATCACGACGCGCCTCGGCCAGCACCTGCTGGATGATACTGGCGCGGGTGACCAACCCTGGGCGCTCCACCCGGGCAATGTCCGGGGTCTGGGCAGTCAGGGCCGGGGTCTGGTGCACATAGTAGCCAGACTGCGGCCGCGCACGGATCAAGCCCTGGTCTTCGAGGTTGGCGTAGGCCTGCAGCACCGTGGCATGGCTGACATTCAACTGGGCGCTCATCTTGCGCACCGAAGGCACACGCTCGCCCGGCTGGTACACACCACGGCGGATGTCTTCGGCCAGTTGCTGGGCGATACGCTGGTACAGCAGCAGGTTGGTCAAGGCAACACGCTCATTGTTCTTGTACGACTGACAGTAGAGGATACCGTAACAGTTGCAAAGTGTACGGGGACAGAATGCAACTTAATCGACAATACAGCTTGTTGGGGCGAGTGAGCCCAAGCTGAGATCGGATGAGCGCTGCCAGCTGCTCGTCATGACCGGGAGGGCTGCTCTGCAACCCTTTACAAGCTCAATCAGCGCGCTGGCGCCAGCTTGCCCTTGTCGTCAGAAAACACGATCTCCACACGACGGTTCTGCGCCCTGCCCCGCTCCGACGCGTTCACCTCTACGGGGTACTGGTCGCCGTAGCCTTCAACCAGCAGGCGCTTTTCATCAATACCAAGGTCGGCAAGCATATCTGCCACGGCCTGGGCGCGGTCGCGGGAGAGTTTGAGGTTTTCTTCGGGCGTACCCGTGCTGTCGGTGTAGCCCTCGATGCGCACGACGCGACGCGGGTTGAGCTGGAGGAACTGCACCAGCTTGAGCACCGTGCGGCTGGCGGAATTGCGCAGGTCGGCACTGCCCGTGTCGAACAGCACATCGCCCAGCGTCAACACCAAGCCACGGTCACCCTGCTCCGAGGCCAATGCAGCGATCTGCGACTCCACCCATTGGCCCTGCTGCTGCACACTGGCCAACTTGGCCTCGCGCAATGCCAACTGCAGACGCTGGCGCTCCAGGTCAAGCTTGGCCAGGCGCTCCTGGTTCAACGCCAGTTTGGTGTGCTCGCGGGCGATCTGGCTGTAGCGCTGGCTCAGGTAGGCGTAATGGCGCACGTCCGAGCCGCTGCCGATGTACGTGGACAAACGCTCGGCGCGGGCCAGCGACTCACCCGCACGGATCACATCACGCGGGGCGCTGCGCAGCACATCGGAATCGTCCTTGACCTGCTGGAACGCCACGGTCGCCTCGTCCAGCGCAGAAGCACTGCGCTGGCTGGCGCACCCGGTAAGCCCTGCCGCCAGCATCAGCAGCGCCAACGTGGCCAATGGCTTGCGAGCGATCATGGCTGCACCTCCAGCTGTTTGCGCAAGCGCTTCACCCGGGTCTGCAACAACTGCAGCTGTTCATCGCTCTTGAGGTTGAGCACCTGTGCTTCGGCCAGCCTGGCATCCAGCTCGGCTTGCTCGGCGCGCATGCGCGCGTCACGGAAGTCCTGGGTGAGCATGTTGGTGCGGGCTCGGCCCAGCTTGTCTTCAGCCAGCTTAAGCGGTTCGACCTGGTCAGTAGCGCCCACGGCGTTGGCCTGTTCCAGCGCCTTTTCGGAAAGGCGCATCTGTTCTTCAGGGGCCGGATCATTGGCGCAGCCAGCCAGGCCCAACACGGCCATGGCAAGGATGAATGCTTGGGTTCTCACGCGATCTTCCTAGTGTTTGGGGGCGTCCGCAGGCACCTGCAATTGCGCTTTCCAGCGCTCGAGGTTGGCCTGCAGCACAGCGTCGGACTTACCGGAGATCGGCAATTCTGTCAGTTTTTTCGCCAATTGCCCACGTAACCAGCTGTCATTGCAGGCAGAATTGTGCGAAAGCGCCAGGTACAGGCCAGGCCTGTCCACCGGCAGGCCCCGTGCAATCAGGTGGTTGCTCATGCCGAGCCCCTGGGCCATGGCCATGCCGGAGTAACGACCGGCCAGCACATAGTCGACCTGGCCAAGCACCAGCTTCTGGAAAGCCTGGGTAAGGTTCTGAGCGGGCACCAGGCGCAACTGGGCCTTGGCGAACGCACTGAAAGCAGGTGTGAGGCGGGCCCGCTCCGACAAACTGCCCTGGTACTTGGCCAGGTCAGCGGGGCCGTCGAAGGTGAGCTCGGCGTCATGGCGCGTCCACACCAGGTATTCGTTGAGCTGCAGTGGCGGGTGAATGTAGTCCAGCGCCGTCAGTTGCTCCACTTGCATGGGCGCGTCAAGCAGCAGGTCCATGCGCCCGCTGCGCACCTCTTCCAAGGCCTGATCGCGACGGCCCGCACTCAGCACTTCCACCTTCACCCCCAGCTCACCGGCCACCTGGCGCAGCAGGTCGACGTTGGTGCCGATCAGGTGCCGGGGGTCTTTCGGATCCTGCCACGAATAAGGCGGCGCATCAGGGCTGCCGGTCGCCACCAGGCGCTCGCACTTGCCAGCCGCCATGGCCAGCGGCGTTATCAGTGCCGCCATGCAGGCCAGCCACCTGCCCTTCCACCGCCGTATCATCGGTTACTCCTCAACCCATAAAAAAACCCGGCCCCTCAACGGGGCCGGGTTCTTTATAAGTGAAGCCAGCGGATCAGACCAGCTTTTCCAGCTCCGGCACGGCTTCGAACAGGTCCGCGACCAGGCCGTAATCGGCCACCTGGAAGATGGGCGCCTCTTCGTCCTTGTTGATCGCAACGATCACCTTGGAGTCCTTCATACCGGCCAAGTGCTGGATAGCACCCGAAATACCGACGGCGATGTACAGCTGCGGCGCGACGATCTTGCCGGTCTGGCCGACCTGCATATCGTTAGGCACAAAGCCCGCATCGACCGCGGCGCGCGAGGCACCCACGGCAGCGCCCAGCTTGTCGGCAAGGCTGTACAGGTGGCTGAAGTTGTCACCGTTGCCCATGCCACGGCCGCCAGAGACGACGATCTTGGCTGCAGTCAGCTCAGGGCGGTCGGACTTGGCCAGTTCTTCACCGACGAAGGTGGAGATACCAGCGTTGTGCGCAGCGCCAACAGCTTCAACAGCAGCGGAGCCACCTTCGGCAGCCACGGCGTCAAAGCCGGTGGTACGCACGGTGATGACCTTGATTGCGGCACCCGACTGTACGGTGGCAATGGCGTTACCGGCGTAGATAGGGCGCTTGAAGGTGTCGGCGGATTCGACCGAGATGATCTCGGAGATCTGGTCGACGTCCAGCAGCGCGGCAACGCGTGGCAGGATGTTCTTGCCGTTGGTGGTGGCAGGTGCCAGCACGTGGCTGTAGCCCTTGGCCAGGTCGACGATCAGCGGCGAGACGTTTTCCGGCAGGACGTGGGCGTAGGCTGCGTTATCAGCAACCAGAACCTTGGCAACGCCAGCGATCTTGGCAGCGGACTCGGCAACGCCGCCGACGTTCTGGCCTGCGACCAGCACATGCACATCACCACCAATCTTGGCGGCTGCAGCGACAGTGTTCAGGGTGGACGGGGCTACGGCACCGTTTTCGTATTCAGCGACAACCAGGATAGTCATTTAGATTACCTTCGCTTCGTTCTTCAGCTTCTCGACCAGTTCGGCCACCGATTTGACCTTGATGCCGGCGCTGCGGGCAGCCGGGGCTTCAACCTTCAGGGTCTTGTTGGTGGAGGCGAGGGAAACGCCCAGGGCGTCGGGCGTGACGGTTTCCAGCGGCTTTTTCTTGGCCTTCATGATGTTGGGCAGCGACGCATAGCGCGGCTCGTTCAGGCGCAGGTCGGTGGTGACGATGGCTGGCAGGTTCAGCGATACGGTCTGCAGGCCGCCATCGATTTCACGGGTGACGTTCAGCTTGTCGCCCGCCACTTCCACTTTGGAAGCGAAGGTGCCCTGGGCGTAGCCGGTGAGCGCCGCCAGCATCTGGCCAGTCTGGTTGTTGTCGCTGTCGATGGCCTGCTTGCCAAGGATAACCAGCTGTGGCTGCTCCTTGTCGACAACGGCCTTGAGCGCCTTGGCCACAGCCAGGGAGTTCAGCTCGTCAGCAGCTTCCACCAGGATGGCGCGGTCGGCACCCAGTGCCAGGGCAGTACGTAGCTGTTCCTGGGCAGTGGTCGGGCCGACGGAGACGACGACGATCTCGGTCGCAACGCCCTTTTCCTTCAGGCGGACGGCTTCTTCCACGGCAATTTCGCAGAAGGGGTTCATGGACATCTTGACGTTGGCGAGGTCGACGCCGGAGTTGTCCGCCTTGACGCGAACCTTGACGTTGTAGTCGACCACTCGTTTGACAGCTACAAGAACCTTCATGGATTCCTCGTTACTCTCCGGTGAATAGATAGTCGCCTGGGGCTGAGCCCGGCGATGCGCGTGGGTACAAGGGCACCTCTAAAAACGTACCTGGGGGCAGCTTCTTCAGCGTGACCAAACAGTCGTATGCGGACCGCTGCGGCAAATACGCGCGGGTCATTTTCTGTCGTGGTGTGTAAACTGCACTACAAACCGCGCCAAAGCCTGAAAACCCTGCTCCACACCTGGTTTTTAGAGGTGTACCTGCGCCCGGCTGCAAGCCTACGGCGAACGTAAAACCGCTCGTATCTTGACCGTAACACCTAATCCGGTCAATACGGCAAACCGGTCACCTTCCAGCCGCTTACCTGTGATTTTACTGGCCTGCGGCAAATTCAAACAAACGTTTGTATTGGACCCGCCAAGTGGTGTAGATATAATGCGCGACCAAGACAAAACGGTGTAGTCCGCCATTTGCCCGGCTACCGCTGCGCGGTTGCCACCACTACAGCAAATGCCCTGTGCACCCATAAGACCAAGCAACACACCCGCCTTGATGAGTAGGAGAGAACCAGTGGAACGCGAATACATGGAATTCGACGTGGTCATCGTCGGCGCTGGCCCGGCAGGCCTGTCCGCCGCCTGCCGCCTGAAGCAGAAGGCCGCCGAAGCCGGTAGCGAAATCAGCGTCTGCGTGGTGGAAAAAGGCTCCGAGGTCGGTGCCCATATTCTCTCCGGTGCCGTGTTCGAACCCCGCGCCCTGAACGAGCTGTTCCCGGACTGGAAAGCCATGGGCGCGCCGCTCAATACCGAAGTCAAGCGCGACGACATCTATGTGCTCAAGGATGCGGGCAGCTCGACCAAGGTGCCAGACCTGTTCGTGCCCAAGACCATGCACAACCATGGCAACTACATCATCTCCCTGGGCAACCTGTGCCGCTGGCTGGCCCAGCAGGCGGAGAACCTGGGTGTGGAGATCTACCCGGGGTTCGCCGCACAGGAGGCGCTGTTCGACGAAAACGGCGTGGTGCGCGGCATCGTCACCGGCGACCTGGGCGTTGACCGTGAAGGCCAGCCCAAGGACGGCCTGTACACCCCTGGCATGGAACTGCGCGCCAAGTACACGCTGTTCGCCGAGGGCTGCCGCGGCCATATCGGCAAGCAACTGATCAAGCGCTTCGACCTGGACAACGCGTCGGACGTGCAGCATTACGGCATCGGCTTGAAAGAGCTGTGGGAAATCGACCCCGCCAAGCATGAGCAGGGCCTGGTGGTACACACAGCCGGCTGGCCGCTGGATGTAATGGCCAAGGACAACACCGGTGGCTCGTTCCTCTATCACCTGGAAAACAACCAGGTGGTGGTCGGGCTCATCGTTGACCTGTCCTACGCCAACCCATACCTGTCGCCGTTCGACGAATTCCAGCGCCTCAAGCATCACCCGGTCATCAGCCAGTACCTTGAAGGCGGCAAGCGCATCAGCTACGGCGCCCGCGCCCTGGCCAAGGGTGGCCTCAACTCACTGCCGAAAATGGTCTTCAACGGCGGCGCCTTGATCGGTTGCGACCTGGGCACCATGAACGTGGCCAAGATCAAGGGCAGCCACACCGCGATGAAGTCCGGCATGCTTGCCGCCGAAGCGGTGGCCGACGCCTTGCTGGCCGGCAGCGAGGGTGGCGATCAACTCAATGGTTACGTCAGCGCCTTCAAGGCCAGCTGGCTATACGAAGAACTGTTCGCCAGCCGCAACTTCGGCCCTGCCATGCACAAGTTCGGCCCCCTGCTGGGCGCTGCCTTCAACTACGTCGACCAGAACTGGTTCGCCGGCAAGCTGCCGTTCACCCTGCGTGATACCAAGCCGGACTACGCCTGCCTGAAGCTTGCAGCCGATTCACAAAAAATCGAGTACCCGAAACCCGATGGCAAGCTGAGCTTCGACAAGCTCAGCTCGGTGTTCCTCTCCAGCACCAACCACGAAGAGGAGCAACCCTGCCACCTGAAGCTGACCGACCCGAGCGTACCGATCGCCAGCAACCTGCCGTTGTACGATGAGCCTGCCCAGCGCTACTGCCCGGCCGGCGTGTACGAGGTGGTCACCCAGGAAGACGGCAGCAAGCGCTTCCAGATCAACGCGCAGAACTGCGTGCACTGCAAAACCTGCGACATCAAGGACCCGGCCCAGAACATCACCTGGGTCACCCCTGAGGGTGCAGGCGGCCCCAACTACCCGAACATGTAACGTTCTTGGGGTGAAAAAAACCGGCTCTTGAGAGCCGGTTTTTTATGTGCACAGGTGAGCGTTCAGCGCCTGCCTGATCGAGCGCCACACAAGACGGGCTTGGGCTCCGCGGCGAACGCCAGCGGCTCACGCGCCCCAAAATACAACGCCGTCAGCAGCCCCACCGCCCCCATTACGGCGCAGAACCCTACACACACCCATGGGCTCCACGGCATCAGCGCGATCAAGGCCAGGGGTGTGGTACTGGCCCACAACGCATACGCCACGTTGTAGGTAAACGAAATGCCCGACACGCGTATCTCGGCCGGGAACAACCCCACCATCACCGACGGGACCACCCCCACAACCCCGCAACCAAGGCCCGCCAGCCCATAGGCCAGCCAGGTCACACCCCACTGCCCCACCAGGCTGGCGTACAAAGCGCCGATGCCCAAAGGCAGCACCAGGCTGTAGACCATCAAGGCACGCCAGGCCCCCACCCGGTCGACCAGCAGGCCGGCCAGCACGCACCCCACATTGAGGAAGACGATACCCACGCTGCTCAAGGCAAAGGTGTGCCCGGCCGTCATGCCGAACCGCTGCTGCATCACTGTCGGCGTGATCACCACCAGTACCACCACTGCGGACGTCAGCACGCAGGTGAGCAGCGCCGCGGGGATCAACGCCTGCCGGTGCTCGCCCAGTACCCGCCGCAGCGGGAAGCTCACCGGCTGCGCCTGGCGCGCCCGCAGGGCCAGAAACACCGGAGTCTCGCTCAGCCAGCGTCTCAGCCATACGCCGACCACGCCAAACACACCGCCCAGCAGGAACGGGTAGCGCCAGGCGTAGGCAAGAATCTCCTCAGCTGTGAATACCTGCGCCAGCAGCGTTGCCGTCAGCGCCCCCAGCAAGTAGCCGAAGGTCAGCCCCGCCTGCAGGAAGCCCAAGGCATAACCGCGCCGGCCCGCGGGCGCATGTTCGGCAACGAACGTCCACGCACTGGGCACTTCGCCGCCCACCGCCGCTCCTTGCAGAATACGCAGGGCCAGCAGCAGCAATGGCGCTGCATAGCCGATATCGGCATAGGTCGGCATCACGCCGATCAGCAGGCACGGCAGGGCCATCATCAGAATGCTCAGGCTGAACACCTTCTTGCGCCCCAGGTGATCAGCAAAATGCGCCATCAGAATGCCGCCCAGCGGCCGCGCCAGGTAACCCGTGACAAAAATGCCGAAGCTTTGCAGCAGGCGCAGCCACTCGGGCATTTCAGGGGGAAAGAACAGTTGGCTGAGGGTCAGGGCAAAGAACACGAAGATGATGAAATCGTAGATTTCCAACGCGCCGCCCAACGCAGCCAGGCCAAGGGTCCGGTGGTCGCCGCGGGTGAACCGGGGTGGGCGAGCGGTATCAAGGGCAGTCATGGCAGGTTTCGCAACAGGATGAAGGGCTGGAGGATAACAAATAGCGGCCCCGTTGCCCTGCCCTTGCCGGCTTCAGCGATGGAACACCGTCTGCGCAAAATTGCCCAGGGGCCTGCCCACCGGCACCGGCACGCCACCCGGCAACCTGAGTGTGCCCACCACCTGCGGCGCGTCGATGATCGACATGAATGACAACAGCGCCTCGTTGTCCGGCACCTGCGGCAGGCTCAGGTTGATGGCCTGGCGTTCGGCCTGGGGCACAGCCGGCACTTTCAGCTGGGTGGAGTGGTAGAGCAAGGCGTGCTGGATCTGCGTGCTCACCCGGCAGAACCGCGCCAGGTCCACACCGGCATGGCTGGCCAGCTCGATGTTGCCCAATAGCAGGTGGAACGGCTGCAAGGCGCACTGCACCAGGCGCTGCAGCTCTTCAAAATGCTCGACCGGGGCAATGCGGTAATAGCCCATGCCGTTGAGCAAGCGCTCCAGTTGCAGGCGCTGGCACGGGTGGGCGTCGGCGATGAGGATGCGCAGGGACTTGTTTGCCATGGTTGGGCCTGGGGCAAGGGGGTAGTGGTTGCATTCCAGACCTGCTGTGCCGATAACGGCTACTGCTAGGGCCACGCCTGCCAGCGGTCTTCATTGATAGAAGCCGGGAAAGCTGCATAAATCAAGTGATTGGCTGTTGGAATTTACATTCGCCTCTAACCCGGCGTTCAGCAATCCCACTCGCGCATGCGCACCCGGCAGTGCCTCATGGCGTTGACAATGTGCTTTTCCACCAGGCTGCGCGAGATGCCCAGGCTTTCAGCGATCTGTTGGTGGGACAGCCCTTCGAGCTTGCGCAGCAGGAAGCTGTCGCGGCAGGGCTTGCTCAACTCATCCAGCGCACGCTGCATCAATGCCAGGCGCTGGTCGAGCTGCATGCCATGGGTCAGTGAGGGACTGTGCCAGCGCTCGTCGTTCTCCAGCACATCCAACGGTTCGGCCTGGCGCACCTGATGCCTCCGATGACGGTCAACTACCAGGTTGAGTGCCGTGCGGTACAGAAACGCACGTGGGTGCTCGATGCGCTCGGAGTCGGTACGTTCCAGTACCCGCAGGTATGCATCGTGGGCAACATCCTCTGCCGCCTGGCGACTACCAAGACGTGCGCAAAGGAAGCTCACCAATTCACGGTAATAATGTTCCACAACGACACCTGGCGCCGCCCTGCCTGGCCGGCGGCAGGGTCGAGGGAAAATGTGATATCAGCGTGCAATCTTACAAATTATAATTATTCTCAGCAACAGAGCCTCCCCCACTGACATCGGGTAAATCCTGCTCACCCAACTTCGTCTCACTGGGACCTCCCTGCGCGCCGCGATTGGCTGCGTGTGGCCAACATCCCTGGCTGGAAGCCCGCATGAGACGCTTATCCAACACTCGCCGCCGCCTCTTCCTCGGTGGCCTGGGCCTGCTTGGCCTGGGCAGCCTGCTGGCCTGGAAGGCCCTGCCCTTCGACAATCAGCCGGTCAACACGGTCGCTGTTACCCGCGCCGACATCGAAAGCAGTGTAACGGCCCTCGGCACGCTGCAACCACGCCGCTATGTGGACGTTGGCGCACAGGCCTCCGGGCAGATACGTCGCCTGCATGTAGAAGCGGGCGACCAGGTTCGCCAGGGCCAGTTGTTGGTGGAAATCGACCCTTCCACCCAGCAGGCCAGGCTCGATGCCGGCCGCTATTCGATCGAAAATCTCAAAGCCCAGCTGGCCGAACAGCGCGCCCAATATCGCCTGGCCCAGCAGCAGCTCAAGCGCCAGCGCGACCTGGCCGCCGCCGGCGCCACCCGCGAGCAAGACCTGCAGACCGCCGATGCCCAGCTCAAGGTCACCCAGGCGCGCATCGACATGTACCAGGCGCAGATCCTTCAGGCCCAGGCCAGCCTGCGCAGCGACCAGGCCGAACTGGGCTACACGCGCATCTATGCACCCATGGACGGCACCGTAGTGGCCGTGGATGCCCGTGAAGGCCAGACCCTCAATGCCCAGCAACAGACCCCGCTGATACTGCGCATCGCCAGGCTTTCACCGATGACCGTGTGGGCGCAGGTTTCCGAAGCCGACATTGGCAAGGTCCAGCCCGGCATGATGGCCTACTTCACCACCCTCTCCGGCGGCAAGCGCCGCTGGACCAGCACCGTGCGGCAGATTCTGCCGATCCCGCCCAAACCGCTGGAACAGTCAAGCCAGGGCGGCGGCAGCCCAGTCAGCGCCACCGCTGGGACCACGGGTGCCCAAGTGGTCCAGTACACCGTGCTGCTCGATGTGGACAACCCGGATGGCGCCCTGATGGCCGAGATGACCACCCAGGTATTCTTCGTCGCCGGCCAGGCCAGCCAGGTCCTGACCGCACCGCTGGCGGCCCTCGACGACAGCAACGGCGACGGCCTGCGCCTGGCTCAGGTGCTCACCCGCGACGGCAAAGTCGAAGCGCGCAAGGTGCGCACTGGTCTCAGTGACCGCCTGCGGGTACAGATTCTGGACGGCGTCAGCGAAGGCGAACGCCTTGTCATCGGCGCGCCTGCCGCCAGCGGAGGTTGAATGCCTGCTCCCCTGATCGAGCTCAACGATATCCGCAAAGTCTATGGCGGCCTCGACACCCCGAGAGTCGACGTGCTGCGCGGCATCAGCCTGACCGTGCACCCCGGCGAATTCCTCGCCATTGTCGGCGCCTCGGGCTCCGGCAAGTCGACCCTGATGAACATCCTTGGCTGCCTGGACCGCCCCTCCTCCGGCAGCTATCGCTTCGCCGGCAAGGACGTGGCCGAACTGGGCAGCGACGAACTGGCCTGGTTACGGCGCGAAGCGTTCGGCTTCGTGTTCCAGGGCTACCACCTGATTCCTTCCGGCTCGGCCCAGGAAAACGTCGAGATGCCAGCCATTTATGCTGGCACCCCCGCCAGCGAACGCCACGCCCGCGCGGCCGCCCTGCTCACTCGCCTGGGCTTGGCCAGCCGCACAGGCAATCGCCCGCACCAGCTGTCCGGCGGCCAGCAACAGCGAGTGTCGATTGCCCGGGCGTTGATGAACGGCGGCCACATCATCCTTGCCGACGAACCCACCGGTGCCCTGGACAGCCACAGCGGCACCGAGGTGATGGCGCTGCTCGACGAGCTGGCCAGCCAAGGCCATGTGATCATCCTGATCACCCACGACCGCGAAGTGGCGGCACGTGCGCAGCGGGTTATCGAGATTCGCGATGGCCTGATCATCAGCGACTCGGCAGCCGGGCTGCCCAGCGCCGAAACGCCAAAAGGGCTGCAGGCCGACGCCCTGCGCCAGCGCCTGGGCCACGGCGCAACCCTGCGCGGTGCCTGGAAAGGTGAGTTGTTGGAAGCCCTGCAGGCGGCCTGGCGGGTGATGTGGATCAATCGGTTCCGCACCGCCCTGACCCTGCTTGGCATCGTCATTGGCGTCGCTTCGGTGGTGGTCATGTTGGCCGTGGGCGAAGGCAGCAAGCGCCAGGTAATGGCACAGATGGCCGCCTTCGGTTCGAACATCCTTTACCTCAATGGCCGCCATGCCACGCTGCGCGAGCCCGCGGGGATAGTTACCCTCGACGATGTCGCAGCCATTGCGCAACTGCCCCAGGTCACCCGGGTCATGCCGGTAATCGGAAACGACGTGATGGTGCGCCACGGTAACAACAACCAGAAATTCTACGTGGGCGGCAATAACATCGAGTTCCCCCACATTCTCAACTGGCCGGTAGTGCGGGGCAGCTTCTTCAGCGATAGCGACGAACGCACCGGCGCCGCCGTGGCGGTCATTGGCCAGAAGGTACGCGACAAGCTGCTCGAACCCGGCAGCGACCCGATCGGCCAGTACCTGCTGCTCGGCAACGTGCCCTTCCAGATCGTCGGCGTGCTGGCTGAAAAGGGCGCCAGCTCCGGCGACCAGAATAGCGACGAACGTATCGTTGTGCCCTACTCGGCAGCGTCCATTCGCCTGTTCGGCACCCAGGACCCGGAGTACGTGATCATTGCCGCCCGCGACTCGGCCCGGGTGGCCGAGACCGAGGCGGCCATCGACCACCTGATGCGCCAGCGCCACCAAGGCAAGCAAGACTTCGAACTGACCAACGACGCCGCGCTGATCCAGGCCGAGGCGCGCACGCAGAACAGCCTGTCGCTGATGCTCGGTGCCATCGCCGCGATTTCCCTGCTGGTCGGCGGTATCGGCGTGATGAACATCATGCTCATGACCGTACGCGAACGCACCCGCGAAATCGGCATCCGCATGGCTACCGGCGCCCGCCAGCGCGACATCCTTCGCCAGTTCCTCAGCGAGGCGGTGATGCTGTCGATGGTCGGCGGCCTCACCGGCATCGTCCTGGCCCTTGGCATCGGCGCAGGCCTGATGCTTGGCGGCGTCGCCGTGGCCTTCGCCCTGCCCGCCATTCTTGGCGCCTTTGCCTGCGCCGTGGTAACCGGCATCGTGTTCGGCTTCATGCCTGCCCGCAAGGCGGCCCGTCTCGACCCGGTCAAAGCCCTTACCAGCGAATAATCCATGACATTGCCAAGCCGCATCAGCCTTTTGACCCTCAGCCTGGCCCTCGCCGCCTGCAACACACCCGCGCCGCCCGCCAGCGGCATCGCCCCACCTGGCACCTGGCAGGGGGAAGCCGGTGATCCCTCGCTCGCTACGCCCCAGGCCCAATGGTGGCAAGCCTTCGCCAGTCGCGAACTGGACCACCTGGTCGAACGCGCCCGCCTCAACAGCCACGACCTTGGCGCCGCCACTGCCAGGGTGCGCCAGGCCCAGGCTCGCGCCGTGATCGCAGGGGCACCGTTGCTGCCGGAACTGGCCCTCGGCTTGAATGGTAGCCGCCAGCATTTGATGCGTGGTGAGGGCAGCGATCAACTTGACGCCAGCAGCAACGAACGCACCAGTACCTCGTTCGGTACCCATTTGAGCGCGACCTACGAGATCGATTTCTGGGGCGGCCTGCGCGCAGCCCGCGACAGCGCCCGGCTAGGCCTCGACGCCAGCCGCTTCGACCGCCAGACAGTGGAGCTGACCCTGGTCAGCGCCGTGGCCGACAGCTACCTGCAAGGGTTGGCGCTGGACGAGCAACTGCGCATTGCCCACCTGAACCTGCGCAACGCCCGGGATGTGCTGGGGCTCGTCGAAGCACGCCAGCGTTCTGGTTCTGCCACGCGCCTGGAGCTGGCGCAGCAGCGCAGCCTGGTGGCGGCTCAGGAACGGCAGTTGCCGTTGCTGGAGCAACGTCGGCAGGACAACCGCGTGACCTTGGCCACCCTGCTTGGCGACCCGGTACAGAACCTGCCTGGCAGCAATGAACGTATCGAAGCCGTGCGCTGGCCTACGATCGGCAGCGGCATGCCCAGCGAGCTGCTGACCCGCCGCCCCGACATCGCCGCAGCCGAAGCAAGACTGGCAGCGGCCAGTGCCAACGTACAGGTGGCCAGGGCCGCCATGCTGCCCAAGTTGACCCTCGGCGCCGAGCTTGGCACAGGGGCGCGCACCTTACCCCACGTCTTCGACAGCCCCTACTACACGCTGACCGCGGGCCTGGTCGCGCCGATATTCAACAACGGCCGACTGCGCGCCTCACGCGATCTGGCCAAGGCCGAGCAGGAGGAGTTGCTGGAGGGATATCGTAGTAGCATCCTGGCCGGTTTCGCCGATGTCGAGAAAGCGCTCAATGCCATCCAGGGTGTCGACCGCCAACGGCAGTGGCAGGACGAGGAAGTGCAGCAGGCACGCCTGGCCTTCGACCTGGCACAGCAGCGTTATGGTGCCGGGGCCGAGACGCTGCTAACAGTGCTGGAGACCCAACGCACCCTTTATGAAGCCCAGGATCAGCAGGCCCAGTTGCGCCTGGCACGGTTACAGGGGAGCGTGGCGCTGTACAAGGCGCTGGGTGGCGGCTGGCAGGTAGAAAAAGTACAAACGGGGGAATGAGCCCAGGGGCTGCCAGCACCTCGGCATGGTCGAACCGTCAGGCCAGCAACCCCTTCAACGACAGGTGCCGGGCATACCATGGCCGCTTCGGCACCTGGCGCATGAACCCTGCCAGCTTCCCTTCGTCTTCGCTGAAGATGATGCGCAAGGCCAGCTTCATGGTCTCGACATCCATTTCCACCGACTTGCCCGGCCTGACGCCCGGCACCGTGCTGCAACCATGGGTATCCGGCCCCAGCCACGGATCGTCCACTTCCACCCAGCGCCCCGGTGCGAACCATGGCACGCCGTTGACCTGCAAGCGGCTGACTTCCCCTGGGTGGAAACGCTCGTGGGCCGCAAACCAGTCCTCCAGCCGATCATCAA
Organism: Pseudomonas sp. S36; assembly: GCF_016647875.1. NCBI lineage: Bacteria > Pseudomonadati > Pseudomonadota > Gammaproteobacteria > Pseudomonadales > Pseudomonadaceae > Pseudomonas > Pseudomonas sp. S36. Next base: position 163,313 of record NZ_JACVVG010000004.1, read on the forward strand.
TCCAGCCATGGAAACGCCAGAACACCGGATGCACATGCGACGAGAACGGGTCGCCCAGAAAGTCGTTTTCCGCTGCATACCAACGTGGTGCAAAGTCGTCCAGCTCACGGGCCAGCGGCACCGGCGCGCCATTGGAGGGGTCGCGCGGCACCGACGCCCAGCGCATGTGCAGCCAGTCGTGCAGGCCCAGCTCCATCTCCGACCCCAACTGCCCCAAGGTCATTCGCGACAGGTAGCGCGGGTCGCGGTACTGAGACTCCCAGACCGCGAAGTTGCCATGGAACGTCTCGGCCCGCTTGATGCCGTTTACCCACTCGCTGAACGCGTCGTCCCCCGGAGCCAACCAGGTCGGCGGCACCGAACAGCCGTCGAGGTTGTCGAAATAGCGGGCAAATCCCAGGCGGTCGCGCTCGAGCTCCGGCTGCGGCAACGGAAAGCGCTGCCATGACGGCAGCGGCTGCAGGGCACGGGCCGCAGCCAGCATGTGCCGGTGCATGAAGAAGAAGTCCTCGCCTGAACCGTTGCGGTCCTTGAGCTTCCCCCGGGCATCGCGCTCCTGGTCACGGGGGCCGGGCTGCCAGCCCAGCCCGCGCAAGGCATTGCGCTTGTCGTCCGGCAAGCTGTGCCATTTGTCCCGCGAGGCATGCCAGAGCTGGTGGAACAGACGGTGCTCCGGCGAAATCAGCCAAGCCAGCAGGGGCGGCTCCAAGGCGATGGTCTGGCGCGCCTCGGGGACGCGCTGGCGAATAGCCACGAAACGGTTGTCCTGCAGCGGCAGTGCCAGCGGCCGGTCCAGCGCTGCGATGCGCCCACTCAAGGTCTCGCTGCCGGCATTGCCGAACCCGCCCCACACTTCGTCGAACGTGATCGCCATCTCGTAACCCGGGTGGCTACCATCCTCGGGTTTGAGCCGCCAATACAGGCGGTTGGGTTCGGACTCGATCAAGTCACCTATCAACTGATAACGAGGCGGCTGCGCGCTGCGCAGACGTTGCGCGCTGTCCAGGCAACCGCGTACGCCGCGACCACGCGCGGCAATGTCGATGAACAGTTCCAGCGCCTCGGAGGGCAAACCTGCCAGCCCGGCATCCGCGCCCTCAAGGCGCAAGCTCCAGATACCGCGCAAGCGGTTACCCAGGCGCTGACCGGCGGTGTCGGCAAGCTCCACGCTGGCCTCCCCGGGCGTCACCGGAAATTCCTCCCTGGTCAGCTCGCGGTGCCCGTAGTAGGCCGCTGGCAGGGCCGCGCCCGCCAAGGCCACACCGGCCATGAACCCTCGTCGAGAAATCGTCATTACCCTTCCCGTGTCCGCCATGAAGCAGGCGCTATCCCAGCAAGAACGTATGTTGCCCGGCATAATTTAGCGGCGGCGCAATACACACGCCCGCCCCGGTAAATTTCCGCCCATGCTGCTCGTCCCTCCCAGATAGCCCAAGCCCCCGGCATTCGCGGACCTGAATCGAGATGGCAATGACAAGACCTCGCTGGAAGAAAACCTTGTACATCGGCGTGCCCCTGGCCCTGCTGCTCGGCGCCGGCGGCTATCTGGCCTGGAACCAGTGGCTGAGCCCTGCGCCCCACTTTCCGCGCGAAGTGATCAAGCAAGCCGATGAATTGCAGGAGCGGCTGATTTCCTTCGACAGCCATATCACCCTGCCGATGGACTTCGGCACCTACGGCCAGGAAGCCGACAAGGATGGGGACGGCCAGTTCGACCTGGCGAAGGCCGCCAAGGGCAGGCTGTCGGGCGCGGCACTGACCATCTTCGGCTGGCCGGAAATCTGGAATGGCCCCAACGCACCGCATCGGCCGACCGCAGGCTTTCTCGATGAGGCCCGCAACCAGCAAGAAGTGCGTTACAAGATCATCTCCGGCCTCGTCCGTGATTTCCCCAACCAGGTTGGCATCGCCTACACCGCCGAAGACTTCCGCCGCCTGCACGGGGAAGGGAAGTTCGCCATTTTCATCAGCATGCTCAATGCCTACCCACTGGGGAACGACCTGAACCTGCTGGACAAGTGGGCAGCACGGGGCATGCGCATGTTCGGTTTCAGCTACATCGGCAACAACGACTGGGCCGACTCGTCCCGCCCGCTGCCGTTCTTCAATGACTCCCCCGATGCCCTGGGCGGCCTCTCACCTATTGGCAAGCAAGCCGTACAACGGCTCAACGACTTGGGGGTGATCATCGATGTCTCGCAAATGTCCACCCAGGCCCTGGAGCAGGTCAGCGCCCTGACCCGCGCGCCCATCGTCGCCTCGCACTCGGCGCCGCGGGCCATGGTCGACATTCCACGTAACCTCAGCGACCGCGAACTGCAACTGATCAAGAAAAGTGGCGGCGTGGTGCAGGTCGTCGGGTTCTCCGGCTACTTGCGGCCGCTCACGCAAAAGACCCAGGACAAGCTCAACGCGCTGCGCGCCAAGTTCGACCTGCCACCACTGCCCAACCTGGCGATGGCGCTGATGCCAGGTGACCCGATCATCGCCGCCTGGCCCGAGCAACGTTTCGGCAGCTATGCCAGCCAGCTCTACGCCATTCTCGATGAAGAGCCCAAGGCCAGCCTCAAGGACCTGGGCGATGCCATCGACTACACCGTGCGCAAGATTGGCATCGACCACGTCGGCATTGCCTCGGACTTCAACGAAGGTGGCGGCGTGCGGGGTTGGGACGATGTCAGCCAGGTACGCAACGTCACAGCCGAACTGATCCAGCGTGGCTATTCCGAAGCCGATATCGCCAAGCTCTGGGGCGGTAATTTCCTGCGTGTCTGGGCCCAGGTGGAAAAAGCCGCCAGCCCTTCCCTCTCCTCAACCCGGTAAGCGCAACCATGAGCGACCGTCGCACCTTCCTCAAACACGCCAGCCTGCTTGCCGTCGCCCTGCCCTTGGGCAGCAGCCTTGACCAGGCCTTGGCCAGCCCCGCCAGCGCGCCGAAGGCAGGTGACCGATGGGCGCAATTGCGCCAGCTGTTCAACCAGGACCCGGCGTACCTGCATCTCTCCAATTTCCTGATCACGTCCCACCCCAAGCCGGTGCAGGACGCCATCGACCGCTACCGTATCAGTCTCGATCGCAACCCAGGCCTGGTAATGGACTGGGATCGCCAGGAACCCTGGCAGCACGAAGCACGTGTGCGCGAATGGGCCGGCAAGTACCTGCAGGCACGTCCCGGCCAGATCGCCCTGACCGGCAGTACAACCGAAGGCCTGGCAGTCATCTATGGCGGTCTGCACGTGCGTCCAGACCAGGAGATCCTGACCACCGAGCACGAGCATTCTGCTGCCGAAGCGATTCTCGACTTCCGCACCCAGCGCCAGGGCACCCAGGTTCGTCGAATCCGTCTGTTCAAGGCTCCGGCCAAAGTCAGCACCGACGAGATCGTCGGTAATATCGACCGCAACATCCGCCCCAACACCCGCATCCTGGGCATGACCTGGGTGCAATCGGGCAGCGGCGTGAAGCTGCCCTTGGCCGACATCGGGGCGGTAGTCGACCGGCATAACCGCGACCGTGCAGAAGCCGATCGCATTCTTTATGTCGTCGACGGTGTACATGGCTTTGGCGTGGAAAATGTGAGCTTCCCGCAGATGAACTGCGACTATTTCATCGCCGGTACCCACAAGTGGATGTTCGGCCCGCGCGGCACCGGCATCGTCTGCGCGCGCAGCGAGCAGCTCAAGAACATCACGCCTCTGATCCCAACCTTCTCACAGGACAACGACTTCGCCACCAGCCTCACCCCTGGCGGCTACCATGCCTTCGAACATCGCTGGGCACTGGACGAGGCCTTCAAACTGCACCTGCAACTGGGCAAGGCCGACGTCCAAGGGCGTATTCACCAGCTCAACAGCTATCTCAAGCAACGCCTCAGCGAACACGCGCAGGTGGAACTGGTCACGCCACTGTCACCCGAGCACAGCGCTGGCTTCACCTTCTTCCGCGTCAAGGGCCGCGACAGCGACAAAGTCGCCGCTGCCCTGCTTCAGCGCAAAGCGATCGTCGATGCGGTGTACCGCGATGTCGGCCCGGTTGTGCGTACCGCACCGGGCCTGCTCAATGACGAGTCCGAGATTGATCGCTTCATGACCCTGCTCAGCGCCCAGCTATGACCTCCGATCACCTTGAACGAGAAGCCTCATGAATCCGACCCTGCCTACTTCCCCACATGGCCCGCTGTGCATCTTCGCCCCAATGACTTTACTCGCCCTGCTTTCCGTTGCCGTGCCGGCACAAGCCGACACACCCGCGCCGGGCACTGTCTTCAAGGACTGTGCAAAGGGTTGCCCCGAGATGGTCGTGCTGCCTACCGGTTCATTCATGATGGGCTCCCCCGACGACGAAGTCGGTCGCCAGGACGATGAAGGCCCTGTGCACCAGGTCACCTTCAGCAAACCCTTCGCCATCAGCCGCTTCCAGATCACCTTTGGCGAATGGGATGCGTTCATCAAGGCCACCGGCTACACGATGCCCAGCGGCGACGACCGCCCCGGCCGCCTGTGCCAGGCCGGCACGCCAACCCAAGGCGGCCGGCCCACCTACGGCGGCAACCACCAAGTCACCAGCAAACACCCGGCCGTCTGCATGAACCTCAAGGAGGTCCAGGCCTACGTCGCCTGGCTGTCGAAAAAAACCGGCAAGCAGTACCGGCTGACCAGTGAATCGATCCGTGAGTATGCCGCCCGCGCTGGCAGCACCGGCCCTTTCCCGTTCCCCTTCGATGAGGGCAAGGAGTACAGCATCGCCAAGCACGCCAACACCTACGGCCCGACCGACGGCTACAGCTACACCGCGCCGGTGGGCAGCTTCCCGGCCAACGCCTTTGGTGTGTATGACATGCACGGCAACGTCTACGAATGGACTGCCGACTGCAAGCACGACAACTATGTCGGTGCGCCGACCGACGGCAGCCCCTGGGTGGAAAAAGACTGCAAGTTCCAGAGCATTCGTGGCAACGACTACGGTGAAGCCCCTGTGTTCTCCCGCTCCGCCAACCGCAACGACCTCTATCCCAACGAGCGCGGCGACTGGATCGGGTTTCGTGTAGTGCGCGACTTGTAACCGACCAACCCGGCCCTGTCGCGGCGACAGGGCCTGCCAGCCCGCTAAATTACCCCCTCTATCAGTCGTTCTACAGGGAGCCTTAGCCACTTCCACAAGCGGACCCCTGCCCCATGACTCAGCCACCCCGAGGCGCGCTCAATGAGCTATTCGCCCTGTTAAAACCCTTTCGGGCCATCGTCATCACATCCATCCTGCTGGGTATGGTCGGTGGCCTGAGCGTTACCCTGCTTCTCGCCACCATCAACAGCACCCTGCATTCGGAAAGCGGCCTCACACAAAACGTGGTCGCATTGTTCGCCGCCTTGTGCCTGCTGGCCCTGACCAGTTCAATCCTGTCCGACATCGGCACCAACTACGTCGGCCAGCACATCATCGCCACATTGCGAAAACAATTGGGCGAGAAGGTGCTCTCCGCCCCGATCAGCCAGATCGAACGCTACCGTACTCACCGCCTGATCCCGGTGCTGACCCACGACGTCGACACCATCAGCGACTTTGCCTTTGCCTTCGCACCACTCGCCATTTCGCTTACGGTGACGCTGGGCTGCATGGGCTACCTGGCCATGCTGTCGCTGCCGATGTTCCTGATGATGGCAGTAGCCATTGTGATCGGCACCACGATCCAGTACATCGCTCGGGCACACGGCATTAAAGGCTTCCTTGCCGCCCGCGACGCGGAGGACGAGTTGCAGAAGCACTACAACGCCATCGCCGAGGGTGCCAAGGAACTACGCATCCACCGCCCGCGCCGGCACCGCATGTTCGTTTCAGGCATTCAGAGGACCGCCGACAGCATCTGCGCAACCCAGGTACGCTCGGTGAACATTTTCGTGGTCGCCAAAACCTTCGGCTCGATGCTTTTCTTCGTGGTGATCGGCCTGGCACTGGCCCTTCAAGCCTACTGGCCCACTGGCGATGCCGCGGTAATGAGCGGGTTCGTACTGGTGCTGCTGTACATGAAAGGCCCGCTCGAACACTTGGTTGGCACCCTGCCGATCATCAGCCGCGCGCAGATCGCCTTCCGTCGTATCGCCGAGCTGTCCGAACAGTTCTCGTCACCCGAGCCACACCTGCTGCTCAGCGCGCCAAGCGCCAAGCCCGCCCGCGTTCACAGCCTCGAACTGGACAATGTCAGTTTCAGCTTCCCGCCCGTGCCAGGGGCCGATCCGTTTCGCCTTGGCCCGGTCAACCTTCGTATCGATGAGGGTGAAATCACCTTCATTGTGGGTGAAAACGGCTGCGGCAAGACCACATTAATCAAGCTCCTGCTCGGCCTCTACACGCCGGACCAGGGCGAGATCCGCCTGAACGGCGCGACTGTGGAGGCCAGCAACCGCGATGACTACCGCCAGCTATTCACCACCATATTCGCGGACTACTACCTGTTCGACGATGTGGTCCAAGGTGACCAACGTATCCCGGAGGATGCCAACAAATACCTCGAACGCCTCGAAATCGCGCACAAGGTCAGCGTTCAAGATGGCAGTTTCACCACCACCGACCTTTCCACCGGGCAGCGTAAACGTCTGGCCTTGGTCAATGCCTGGGTGGAAGAGCGCCCTGTGCTGGTGTTCGACGAGTGGGCCGCCGACCAGGACCCCGCGTTCCGCCGGGTGTTCTACACCGAGCTGCTACCCGATCTGAAACGGCTGGGCAAAACCATCATCGTCATCTCGCACGACGACCGCTATTTCGACGTCGCAGACCAGTTGGTTCGCATGGTCCCGGGGCGCGTCGTGAGTGACCGAATCGTCTCAACCCCACAAATGTGAAAAATTCGTCAGAATTTTTTCCGGTTCCAAATGAGAAGCGCGTCACAATAGGAATCAGAACAATTCTTAAATGCAACCACAACATTTGACGGACTGTAGCGCAATGACAAGCAAGATTGACAAAGGCATTGGCAACACTCGCACTTCCTCCTCTAGCCCCTTGACCCTGCGTGCGTTGAGTGCCGCGATCATGCTGGCCTGCGCTAGCCAGGCCCATGCCGAGGCGATAAACCTCGACATCCCGGCCCAGCCCTTGGACACGGCCCTGCGTCAGCTGGGAGCGCAAACCCAGCTCCAGTTCGTGTACAGCCCCGAAATGCTGCGCGGGCTGCGCAGTAGCCCGGTGAAAGGCTCGATGGAGGCCAACGACGCCCTGGGCCAGCTGCTGCGTGGTACGGGTATTCGTTACCGCCTCGAAGGCAACACCGTGATCCTGCCACCACCGTCCGAGCGTGACAGCTCCAGTGTGCAACTGGATGAAACTTCGGTAACCGCCAACACCTTGGGAGCCAGCACGGAAGGTACCAGTTCCTACACCACCGGTACCGCGAGCATCGGTGGCAAGACTCAGAAAACCCTGCGTGAAACGCCGCAGTCGGTTTCGGTCATGACCAAGCAGCGCATCGAAGACCAGAACCTCACCAGCCTGACCCAGGTGCTGGACCAGACCACCGGCATCACGGTAGTGGGCGGCAATGACTCCAAGAACGAGTTCTACTCGCGCGGTTTCGTCATTCGCAGCATCCAGACCGACGGTGGCGCGCCGATGTTTCGCAACGAAACCTTCGACACAGTGCCGGACATGACCGCCTATGACCATGTTGAAGTCCTGCGCGGTGCCGATGGGCTCTTCGGCGGGACCGGCGACCCAGGTGGTAGCATCAACCTGGTACGCAAGCGTGCGCTGCCCTACAACCAGTTGAAAATCAGCCAGTCGGCAGGTAGCTGGGACAATTACCGTACCGAGATCGACTTGACCGGCCCGCTGGCCTTCGACGGGGCCCTTCGCGGCCGTGTGGCGATGTCGTACGAAGACAAGGACTACTTCTACGATCGCGCCGACAGCGAAAAGCACGTCATTTTCGGCACCCTGGAAGCAGACCTGACCCCAGATACCCTGCTCACGGTAGGTGGCTCCTACGAATGGCGTGACATGGACGGTTATTGGGACCGTGGCCTGGTGCGCTACAAGGATGGCACCGCGATCAGCACCTCGCGCAGCAAATCGCTGGCCGCTGGCTGGTCGTCGAACAACTACAAACGCACTGAATACTTTGCCAAGGTCGAACACGCCCTTGACGAGAACTGGAAGGTCAATACCAGCTACACCAAGACCAAGTTCGACTCCACCCAGGATATCGGCGAAGTGGCTTGGGCAGCTGACCCGGAAAACCCGCGTTCTGCCGACGGTTCGGTGTTCGGTCGCCTGATACGTGGCTACACCAACGAGCAAGACCTGTTCGATGCCAACGTTTCCGGTAAATTCCAGGCGTTTGGCCTGACCCATGAGCTGCTCATCGGTGCCGACTATTCGGAAGTGTCCCGCACCTACTCCGATCACAGCGATGCCACCGTGCCATTCGATGTCCTCAACGACAATGCAGGTTCAATCGCCAAACCTGCCAAACCGGATATCTATTACTACAACCCGGATTGGAACCAGCGCAAATCCGGCGCCTATGCCAGCTTCAAGGCGCAACTGGCCGAGCCACTGCACCTGACAGTGGGCGCCCGTTACTCGGACTACCGTGACTACGTCCGGACCGTGGTTCCTCGCTTCAACATGGATACGCCAGTCAAGGAAAGCAACCGCGGCGAGGTCACGCCCTTTGGCGCCTTGGTCCTGGACGTGACAGACCAATGGTCGCTGTACACCAGCTACGCCAAGATCTTCAACCCACAAACTGCCTACAAGTCGATAGACGCACATCCCCTGGATCCCATCGAGGGTGAAACCTACGAATTCGGTACCAAAGGCGAGCTCCTCGGTGGCCGCCTGAATGTTTCCTCGGCGCTGTACTACACCAAGCGCGAAAACGAAGCGGTCAGCGTGGGCGGCGGGTACTACGCCGCGCTCGGGGAAGTGGTGAGCAAGGGTATCGACACCGAGATATCGGGTGAGCTGGCGCCAGGCTGGCAGGCGATTGTGGGTTACACGTTGAATATCAACAAACAGCGCACAGCGGGCAACCCAAACAACAACGGCAAACCGATGAGTTCACAGACGCCCAAGCATCTGTTCAAGTTCTTCACCACCTATCAGCTGCCGGGTGAGTTCGATCGCTGGAAAGTCGGCCTCGGTGCGACCATTCAGAGCGATACCTACAAAAGCGGTACCGTGCAACGCCGTATGCCTGACGGCAGCTTGAAAGAAGGTGAAACCTACGCCTTCGAGCAAGCGGGTTATGCAGTCTGGAACAGCTTGGTCGAGTACAAGATAGACGACCACTGGACGGCCCAGGTCAATGCCAACAACATCTTCGACAAGACCTACTATCAGACGGTTGACGCAAGCGACGGCGGCAACTGGTACGGCGCACCCCGTAACTACATGCTGACCCTGCGCGGCACTTTCTGATGCACTTTCCGGGCATGGCGGCCACCGCCATGCCCGCTTCTTACTCGTCACCGGGCCGTGAGGCGGCTCGATGTGCGAACCACCTCAGAAGCCGAGCCAGACACCTGATAGCCCTTGACCGAGCTGCCGGGCAGTCCATCGCCGCTAGGCATGAAGAACAAAAAAGGCCGCATGGCGGCCTTCGAACAGCATCCTGCCTCACCTCGCCTGCTTGTCCAGCATTTCCCGAAGCCGATCGGCCAGCGCCTGGTGGATCTCACCAATGCCTGCCACCACCGAACGCAGCCGTAACAAATCGTGGGTGAGCCCTTCGTATTCGACAACCGCAACCTCTACGCCCTGCTCCTGCAGTCGTGCAACATACTCACGGCCTTCATCAAGCAATGGATCGAATTCTGCCAATACCACCAGCGCTGGCGCCACACCGGCCAGGTTCGGCGTCAGCAATGGCGAAAAGCGCCAATCTTCCCGGTCCTGCGGCGTATTGGCGTACTGCGTGTAGAACCACTCTAGGGTATCGCTTTCCAGCAGGTAGCCTTCGGCGAACAACTCCATCGACACACTGCGCCGTGAAGCATCGGTCATCGGGTAGCAAAGCATCTGCACCATTGGCCGGATGGCAACTTCATGGCTGTGATGAACGGCCTGGGTCGCCAGCGTGGTGGCCAGCGATGCCCCCACGCTGTCACCGGCGAAGATCACCCGCTGGCGGTCCAGGCCCAGTCTCGGCGCCTGCTCATGCAGCCAGGCCAAGGCATCGGCACAGTCATGCAGGGCAGTAGGGAACTTGTGCTCCGGTGCCCGGCGATACCCTACCGACACTACAGCGCAGGGCGTTCTGGAGCAGAATTCGCGGCACACACCATCATGCGAATCAATACTGCCCACCACATAACCACCACCGTGGAAGTAGACCATCAACGGCAACGTCCCAGGAGCATGGCCGCGAGGCAGATAGAGGCGCAACGGCAGTGGCCGGCCATCCCGGCCCTGCGCATCTATGTCCTGCCAGTCGATGTCTTGTGGGGCTGCCCAGGCCAACTGTTGCGTGGTCTGTTCGAACAAGGCCCGCGCCTGCTGCGCAGTCGATTCATGGAACGGTACCGACCCGCCTGCCGCACTGTCGTCAGCCAGGTCGAGAAAGGCTTCCAGTTCGGGATGCAATGCCATCTACGGCACTCCTTGAAAAAAAGGGGCGAGCCAAGCTCGCCAGGTAAGTCGTCAACCGGCGATCAGGCCAGTGCTTCATCCATGCAATGGGCCACCAGCGCCTCCAGTTCGCCCTGAAGCTCGGCCATCAGCCACTCGATGGTCTGTGGCCGGTAGCGGCGCTTGCTGAACAGGCAACGCAAGGTCATCTGGCCATCGAACACCTGGCCAACGATTTCCAGCCAGTTGCCCAGCGGCGCCTTGCGGCTGTAGCACTGGCCAGCCCCCTCCTCGGCGGGCACCAGCAAGGCCTCGTCGTCAAAGCTTTGGTCAAACTGGCCCATGTAGTTGAAGGTCACCCGTGCCTGTGGCAACCGCTGCAGACGCTCGCACACCGAGGGTTCGGCCAAGTGGCGCAATACGCCATAGCCCAGGCCTTTGTTGGGCAACGCCGCCAGCTGAGCCTTCACGGCCTGGATGGATTGACCGACGTCGGCATCCACACCGGGCTCCAGGCGAATCGGGTACATGCTGGTGAACCACCCCACGGTCCGCGACAACTCGACCTCGTCGAACAGGTCTTCACGGCCATGTCCCTCGAACTGGATCAACACGCTCGATTGCGCGCTCCAGCGGCAAAGTACGCGGCTGAGTGCGGCTAGCAGCACATCGTTGATCTGGGTCTGGTAAACCACCGGCACGCGTTTGAGCAATTGCGAAGTGCAGCTCTGCGACAGGGTTACCGGCAGGCCCACCAAGTGCTCCACCAGGTCCTTGCCACGTGGGTTGTCGTATGGCAAGTCGACGCTCGGCTGGTCCAACTGCTGCAACCACCAGTCCAGTTCGCGTTCGACCAGTACCGGCGCATGATCCCGTAGCCGCTCGACCCAGGCCCTGTAACTGCTGCTGCGTAGCGGCAGGTTGACCTCGCGGCCCTCGCAGAGGGCTTGGTAGGCCTGTTGCAGGTCTTGCAGCAGGATGCGCCACGAGACGGTGTCTATCACCAGGTGGTGGACCGCCAGCAGCAAGCGGCTTTCGCCATTGTCCAGCACGAAATGCACCACGCGCATCACCGGCCCTGTTTCCAGGTTCAGGCTGCGTTGCGCCCAGTCGGCGAACTCGGCCACCTTCTGGTCGTCGGCGGCCGTGTGGTGCAGCAGGTGGTCTGCCGGGTCCAGTTCACCGACCGCGGCATATTGCTGGTACCAGCGGCCGTTTTCCTTGCGGAACCGCAGACGCAGCGCGTCGTGCTGCTGCAGCAGCAAGCCCAGTGCCTGCTGCAGGCGATCGTGATTCAGTGGCTGACGAGCGCGCAACAAGATGCCCTGGTTATAGTGGTGTTTCTCCTGCATATCCTGTTCGAAGAACCATTCCTGGATCGGCAGCAAGCTGAACAACCCTTCGCTGGCCAACTGGGTCAAATCCTCGCCCTGGCGTTGCGTGCCAGCCGGCTTCTGCTCGAACAGCCCTTTGATGGTCTGGTAGCGCATCAAGTCGCGCAACTTCAGGTCCATGTGCAGCTCGGGGTGGTTACGCACCCGGGAAATCACCTGCAGGCTCAGGATCGAATCGCCGCCCAGTTCGAAGAAATTGTCGGTCAGGCCGACCTTGTCCACCTGCAACACCTGCGCCCAGATCTGCGCCATCCACCGCTCGGCGTCAGTGCCGGGTGCCACATACGTGCCACTTTCAAACTGCGGGTCGGGTAAGGCCTTGCGGTCGAGCTTGCCGTTGGGCGTGAGCGGGAAGCTGACCAGGCTGATCACCTGTACCGGCACCATGTGCTCGGGCAGGCTCTGGCGCAGCCCCGCACGCAGCCGCTCACTGCACTCCTGGCCACCGTCGGTGATCACATAGCCCACCAGTTGCTTGCTCGACGGGCCATCCCGTACTACCACGAGCGCATCGCGTACACCGTCCTGCTGGCGCAGGCTAGCCTCGATCTCGCCCAGTTCAATACGGAAGCCGCGGATCTTCACCTGGTGGTCGATACGACCGACGTAGTCCAGCACACCGCTTCGGCGCAGGCGAACCAGGTCTCCGGAGCGATATACCCGTGCGCCAGGCGCACCATGAGGGTCAGGCACGAAACGTTCGGCGGTCAGGGAAGGCTGGCGATAGTAACCACGGGCCAGGGCCTGGCCACCGATGTACAACTCGCCTGCAAGACCGCGCGGCAACAGCTCCAGGTCATCGTCCAGGACGTAGAGGCTGCGCGCCCCCACTGCTCGGCCAATCGGCGCATAGGCGGCTTCGCACTGGGCAGAGGCCTTGGTCTTCCACAACACCGGCGTGACCACGGTTTCGGTCGGGCCGTAGCCATTGGTGAAATACTGTGGGCGCAAGGTGTTCTTGACCAACTCGAACGTCTGCTCGGGTACCGCGTCACCGCCGAAGCAGTAGATACGCACTGGCGGCGGTGCCACGCCACTTTCGCGTACGTAGTCGGCCAGTTGCTTCAGATAGGCCGGCGGGAAGCAAGCTATGGTCACTGCCTGCTCGGCAAGTACCCGATGGGTTTGCTCCGGTGTCCACAGTTCCTCGTCACGAATCACCAGGCGACCGCCACTGTAGAGCATGGTCAGCCAGCGCTCATGGGCACCATCGAAGGCGAACGACATGAAGTGCAGCTCGCAGGCGCTGCTATCCATTTCGTACAGCTCGGCGATGGCCTGGCAATGCCCACTCAGCGGCCCCTGGGGCACCGCTACGCCTTTCGGCCGGCCCGTGGAACCAGAGGTATACACCAGGTAGGCCAAGGTGTCCGGCCCGACAGCGCTGGCCGGTGCCGACGCCGGATAGGCCGTCAGGTCCAGGCGATCCAGCTCGATAGCGAGTACCCCGTCCGGTACCGGCAAGCGGGCTGTGAGCGTGCTATGGCACACCAGCAACGACATGGCGCAGTCCTGCATCATGTAGGCCAGCCGCTCCGCAGGGTAGGCGATGTCCAGCGGCACATAGGCCGAGCCACTCTTGAGCACTGCGAGGAAGGCCACAATCGTGTCCACCGAACGTGGCATGGCCACGCCGACCAGTACCTCCGGCCCCGCCCCTCGAGCCATCAAGGCATGGGCCAGGCGGTTGGCGCGTACCTCCAGGTCGCCGTAGCTCAACGACTTGCCCGCACACTGCACGGCAATCGCTTGCGGGCGCTCGATGGCATGGCGCTGGATGAGGGCAGGCAGCAACTGCGGCAAGGCTCCGGTACCGGACTCGCGGCTCCAGGCCAACAGGTCGTGGCGCTCTTCTGCCGCCAGGCGCTGCAAGCTGCCCAGTGCCTGCCCCGCGCCAGCAAGCATGGCATCAAGGGTTACCTCCATGCAGTGGCGAATCTGCTCTACCGCAGCTTCGGAGAACGCTTCCAGCATGTACATGTACTCGATGCTCAGGCGCTCGCCGACCATCACTGCCAAGTCCATCGGGAAGTTGGTCACACCGTGGTTGTTCGACTGGCCAAAGCTCAGGCCGGTGTCGGATTCCTCGTTCAGACGTTCGTCGATCGGGTAGTTCTCGAACACGATGATGCTGTCGAACAGCCCCTGGCCACCGTGCCCCGACCAGCGCTGGATATCTGCCAACGGCGCATGGGCGTTGTCGCGAATATCCAGGTTGTAGGCCTGCAACTGCAGCAACCACTCGGCCAGCGGCTGGCTCGGTTCCAGGGTCTGGATCACCGGCAAGGTGTTGATGAACAGGCCCAGCATATTGTCGGCCCCAGCCAGGCTTTGCGGCCTGCCGGCCACAGTGGCCCCGAAAGTGACTGTGCGTTGCCCGGTGAAACGCTGCAACACCATCAGCCAAGCGCCTTGCACCAAGGTGTTGAGGGTAATTCGCTGCTGGCGGCACCAGGCCTGCATCGCTGCGGTCTGCTGCGCATCCCAGCAGGAGTAAAGGGCGCGGTGACCGGTTTCAGTGGCGTCGTGACGAGGGTGCATCGCCTGGCTCAGCGAAGTCGGCTGGTCCAGCTGCGCGAGGCGCTGTGCCCAGAACCCACGCAAGGCCTGGTGGTCCTGCTGTGCCAACCAGGCGATGAAATCACGGTAACGCCCAACGTCACCGGCTACCTGGCCATTGGCATAATGCTGCAGCACCTCACCGAACAGTCGCGACTGGCTCCAGCCGTCCATCAAGATATGGTGGCTTGTCCAGATCAGTTGGTAACGCTGCTCGTCCAGGCGCACGAGCACCAAACGTTGCAGAGGCGCCTGGCTAAGCTCGAAGCCCCGGCCGATTTGCACCTGCGCCAGTGTCTGCAGGCGCTGCTCCTGATCAGGCTGGCCACGCCAGTCTTGCATATCCATGACCAGTTCGACCTGGCGATGCACCACCTGGAATGGCTTGGCCAGGTCGCCCTGCCAGTGGAAGCTGCTACGCAGGATGTCGTGGCGCTCGCTGACGAAATGCCAGGCCGCCAGAAGGCGTTGCGGGTCGACACCTTCAATCGGCAGGCTGACCTGGTTGATGTACAGCCCTGCCTCATTGTCGCTGGCCGAGTGGAACAGCATGCCCTCCTGCATCGGCGAAAGCGCGTAGATGTCTTCGACATCGTCCGCCGGTACAGCCAGGCAATCCAGATCAGCCTGGGACAGACGCGCCAGCGGGAAGTCGACAGGCGCGAGTGCCGGCATGCCCAGGCAGTGTTCGATCAGCTCACCAAGGCAACGCTGGTAACGATCAACAAACGTTTCGTCACAGGCCACATTGTAGGCACTGAAATGCAGCACCTCGCCAGCGTCCAACAGATGAATCGTAAGCCCGTCGCGTGGCAGCGCCAGTGGTTCGGCAGCGAAGTTGAACCCTACCGTCGGCTGTACCAACGCATTGAGCGCTTCGACAACCGAGCGCTCCTGCGAACGCTGCAGCGCGACGAAGCTTTGACCGGCATCGGCCACCGCGCGCACCTGTTCCTTCACCTGCTGGATCGCCACCCCGGGCTCAGCATCGACCGCGAGGCGCAACGGGAAACTGGCACCGCCGATGCGCCCATCGCTGCGGAACAAGTCATTGGGCGACGCTGCGTTCACGCTCACCAATACGCTTGGCAGGGTCAGGGCCAACGCCGTCAGCATCAGTTCTTGCGGTGCGCATCGGTAAGCACGCGCAGCCAGTTCCAAGGCCTGTACATCTAGGCTCACCTGCTGTTGCCAGGTGCCGGTGGCGGGTTCGCCATGCCCCAGTGCCGTGACACCGGCCGCACATTGACGTTGCCAGAACGCCAATTGCTGCTGTTGCGCCTGCCGATCGACATCGCTGCCAATTGGTGCCTGGGCATCCTGCGCTGCAATCGCCGCAGCCAGGTTGCGAACGCTTTGCTGTTCGAACAACTGCTTGGGGGTAACGGCCACACCGGCCTGCGCCGCCAGGCGCACCACCTGGATCGAAACAATCGAGTCGCCGCCGAGCTCGAAGAAGTTGTCGCGCACACCTATGTGCTCCAGGCCCAGCACCTGCTGCCAGATGTCTACCAGGGTTTGCTCGAGGGCGCTGGCCGGGGCCTCATAGGCCTTTTGCATCTGAGCCGCATCCGGTACCGGCAACGCCTTGCGATCAAGCTTGCCATTGGGGGTCAGTGGCAGGCCGGGTAATACGACCAGATAAGCCGGCACCATGTACTCCGGCAAATGCATCTTAAGCGCGACCCGCAGCTGCTCGCGCCAGGCATCCTGCTCCACCGGCACCTCGCTGGGCACCAGATAGGCAGCAAGCTGTGGGCCATTGCCGCCATCCACCGCCACCACGGCCGCTTCGCGCATACCTGGTAACGCCAGCAGGCGAGACTCGATTTCCCCCAGTTCAACACGGAAACCGCGGATCTTCACTTGGTGGT
This sequence comes from Pseudomonas sp. S36, assembly GCF_016647875.1. Taxonomy (NCBI): domain Bacteria; kingdom Pseudomonadati; phylum Pseudomonadota; class Gammaproteobacteria; order Pseudomonadales; family Pseudomonadaceae; genus Pseudomonas; species Pseudomonas sp. S36. The sequence goes on from NZ_JACVVG010000004.1 coordinate 179,703, forward strand.
CGATACGCCCCGCATACTCCAGCAACTCGCCCGGCTGGTAACGTGCCAGGTCGCCAGTGCGATACATTCGCTCACCGGCACCCGCGTGCGGGTTGGGAACGAAGCGCTCGGCGGTAAGGCCCGGGCGCATCAGATAGCCACGGGTAATACCGTCACCGGCCAGGTACAGCTCGGCCGCCACGCCCTCGGGCACCGCTTGCAACTGCGTATCGAGCAGGTAACCGGCGGTATTGTGCAACGGCCGGCCAATATTGGCCGTTCCAGCGGGCTCACGGCGGGTCCAGGTCGAATAGGTAGTATCTTCCGAGGGGCCATACAGGTCATAGACATGCTCGATGCCAGCCTGGCTGTACAGCGCATCGACAACCTGCTGCTTCAGTGGCTCACCCGCCAGGTTGACGATCCGCACGCCAGGCGGAATCTGCCCGGCACGGTGCAGTGCAGCGATTGCCGAGGGCACAGTGTTGATCAGCCGCACCTGGTCGGCCTGAGGCAACTCCGGCAATTGCAGAGCATTGCGCGCCAGGATGATGGAACCGCCACACGCCAGGGTGACGAACAGTTCCCACACCGACAGGTCGAAGCAGATCGAGGTCGAGGCCAGTACACCCTGAAGGTCGTCCTGGCTGTACACTTGGCGCGTCCAGGCGATCAATGCTGCGACATTGCGGTGGGCGATGGCCACACCCTTGGGCAGCCCGGTGGAGCCAGAGGTGTAAATTACATAAGCCAGGTTATCAGCATGAATGGCCACGCGAGGGCATTCAGTCGGGTACCGCGCCAGGCTGGGCTCATCGGCTTCCACCAGCACGATGTGCTCGCAAGCCTGGCTGGGCAAGCCCGGTAACAGCGTCGCCTGGGTCAACAGCACCAAAGCGCGGCTGTCCTGCAACATGTAGGCAACCCGGTCGCTTGGGTAGTCCGGGTCCAACGGCACATAGGCCCCCCCCGCTTTGAGCACTGCCAGCAACGCCACCAGCATGTCGCAGGTACGCGTCATGGCCACGCCCACCCTCACCTCCGGGCCGACGCCCAGCTCGATCAGCCGATGGCCCAGGCGGTTGGCGCGAGCATCGAGCTCGGCATAGCTGACCTGCTCGGTGCCGGCCTGCAACGCAATCTTGTCGGGCGTACTGCGAACCTGCTGGCCAATCTGCTCGTGGATGCACAGCTCTCGTGGGTATGCCAAGGCCTTGGCATTGCATTCATGCAACAGCCTGCGCTGTTCGTCATCAAGCAGCATCTGCAATTCGCCCAGCGGTTTGTCCGCTGCCTGGGGTATTTGCGCCAGTAACTGCTGGAGATGACGCCCGAAGCGGGCCACGATGGCATCGCTGAAGTGCTCGCGGGCGTAATTGAAGTGCAGTGCCAGGTTGCTGCCCAGGCCTACCGACAGCGTCAGCGGGTAGTTGGTCTGCTCGCGGGTGCTTAGCGCGCCAAAGCGTAACTCATCGCGCTCCTCTTCCTGCAGGGCTTCTGATATCGGGTAGTTCTCGAACACCAGCAAGGTGTCGAACAACGCATCGTTGCCGTGCCCAGACCAGCGCTGCACCTCGAACAGCGGGGTGTGCTCGTGCTCGCGCAGGGCCAGGTTCTGAGCCTGCAGTGCCTGCAACCAGTCACCCAGCAGGCGCTCGGGGCCGACCGGGCTGATGACCGGCAAGGTGTTGATGAACAGGCCAATCTGCTGCTCCACACCCTTGAGGTCTGCCGGGCGCCCGGAAACGGTCGCCCCGAAGCAAAGGGTGGCCTGGCCGGTGTAGCGTTGCAGCAGTAACAGCCAGGCGGCCTGCATCAAGGTGTTGACCGTCACCTTCTGCTCACGGGCGAACTCGCTCAGGCGTGCCGCATCGACATTCAGGTACAAGTCCCCCTGGCCTTGCTCACGGGACACCTGGCCAATGGCGCTGGCCAGCCGGGTGGGCTGTTCGAGGCCGGCCAGTTGCTGCGTCCAAAAGGCCTCGTTGGCCGCGCTGTCCTGGCGCTGCAACCACTCGATATAGTCCCGATAAGGACCTGCCTGGGCAACCGCCTGGCCGTGGTAGCGTTGCAACACCTCCCCCATCAACTGCGAATTGCTCCAGCCATCCATGAGGATGTGGTGGTGGGTGTACAGCAGGTGATGCCGGTTCTCGCCAACGTGCACCAGCACCAGGCGCAGCAGTGGCGCACGGTCGAGTTCGAAACCTTGCTGCTGTTCGTCGGCCAGTTGTGCCAGCGCCTGCTCCAGGTCCTCGCGCCCCAGCCAGTCGATCACCTGGAACGGTACCGTCAGCTGGCGCTGAACCAGTTGTAACGGCTGTACCAGCTCACCTTCCCACAGGAACGCGGTACGTAGAATGTCATGGGCATCCACGGTCGCCTGCCAGGCCTGGCGGAAGCGTTCGACATCCAGGCCTTGCACATCCAGGCGCATCTGGTTGATGTAATGCCCTATACGGCTTTCGTAAAGGCTGTGGAACAGCATGCCATGCTGCATCGGCGACAGCGGATACAGGTTCTCGATCTGCCCCGCAGGCCAGGGCAATGCGTCCAACCAGGCCTGTGACAGCTCGGCCAGCGGGAAGTCCGAAGGTGTAACACCCTGTGTGCCCGGCTCGCAGCAGTGGGCGATCAACGCCTGAAGTTCGGTGATATAGGCATCGGCCAGCCCCTGGACAGTGGCCTCGTCAAACATCGCCTGGCTGTAGGTCCAGGTAACTCGCAGTTCACCGCCATACACCTGGCTGTTGAGTGTCAACCAGTTGCCCAGAGGAGCCAGCGGGCTTTGTTCACGGCCGGCACTTTCGCCGGCGGGCGTCAGCAGTGCTCCGGCATCGCGATCGAACGCGCCATCGAACTGACCCAAGTAGTTGAATGTGATGCGCGGCGTTGGCAGTGCCTGCAGTGCCTGGCGGGTATCCTCGTCGCCCAGGTAGCGAAGCACGCCGAAACCTATGCCCTTGTCCGGTATCGCTCTCAGTTGTTCCTTGATCCGCTTGATCGAGGCGCCAGGCTGCGCGCATGGCGACAAGCGCACCGGGAACAGGCTGGTGAACCAGCCAACGGTCCGTGTCAGGTCGAGGTTATCGAAAAGATCCTCGCGGCCATGGCCTTCCAGTTGCACCAGCACGTCGTCCGACCCGGCCCAGCGCCCGATCACCATGGCCAGTGCCGTCAGCAGCAGGTCATTGATCTGGGTGCGATAGGCCACCGGCGCTTCCTGGAGCAACCGGCGGGTATGAGCCTTGTCGAGGCTGCCACGCACCACGGCCGCGTAGCGGTTCTGCAACGCGCCCTCCGGGCGGTCACACGGCAACGTAGCACTAATCCCTTGCAGTGTACGCTGCCAATAGGCCAGCTCCGGCTGGCGTGCCGGCTCGCTGGCGTAGGCTTGCAGGCGCTCGCCCCAGGCCTTGAAGGCGCTAGTCTTGGGGGCAAGCTCGATGCGTTCGCCTCGCGCCGTTTGCTCATAAGCCTTTTGCAGGTCTTCGAACAGCACCCGCCAGGACACGCCATCGACCACCAGGTGATGGATCACCATCAGCAGGCGCTGGGTGCCATCCTCCAGATCCACCAACACTGCCTTGAGCAGCGGACCCTGGGCCAGGTCAAGACTGCGCTGGGTCTGTTCGGCAAGGGCTTCCAGGGCGTCGGCGTCAGTCACACTGGCAGTCTGCAGCAGCGGGTGCTGGCCTTGCTCGGCGATAGTGCGGTGCTGCGCCTGCCAGGTGCCGGCCTGTTGGACGAAGCTCAGGCGCAGGGCATCATGATGGGCAACCAACGCCTGCAGCACTTGCTCAAGCCTGGCAGGCTCAAGACGTCGTTCGGCTTTGAGCAGGACCGACTGGTTCCAGTGATGACGGTCATGCTCAACGGTCTCGAAGAACACGTGCTGGAATGGCAACAACGGCGCAGCCCCCGTCACCGGCCCCTGGTCGATCAGCAGCCCTTCACCGCCCTGACGGGCGACGCTGGCCAAGGCCTGGACACTCTGGTGCTGGAACAACTCCTTGGGCGTGAAGCGAATGCCGAGCTGACGCGCCCGGCTAACCACCTGGATGGAAATGATCGAGTCGCCACCCAGTTCGAAAAAATTGTCGTTCACGCCGACCTGCTCGACTTTCAGTACGTCCTGCCACACCTGGGCGATCCGCGCTTCCAGTTCGGTACGTGGCGCCACATAGGCACGTTGGGTCGACGTTGCGTCAGGCTTGGGCAGCGCCTTGCGTTCAAGCTTGCCATTGGGGCTCAGGGGCAGCGACGCCAGCAGCATGAGGTGGTGCGGAACCATGAATTCCGGCAAGTGCACCTTCAACTGCGCCTTCAGGGTTTCGCGCAGGGCCTGCTGGGCCTCGGCACCAGCCTGCACCAGCGCCTTGTCGGTAGGCACCAGGTACGCCACCAGCTGCAGGCTGCCGCCGACGTCCACCGCCAACACCGCCGCTTCACACACTTCGGCCTGCTCCAGCAGGCGCGCTTCGATCTCGCCCAGCTCGATACG
>NZ_JACVVG010000050.1:0-28884 GCF_016647875.1 Pseudomonas sp. S36
TAGGAGCGAGCAAAGCTCGCGATGCGCCGCGCGGGCGGCGCTCGATCTCACCGCCGAAAAAACCCTCAAGGCAGGCCCCTGGCGGCCCTCACGCAACCTCAATCCGTATCAATGCTGCGCTTGAGGGATGAACGCAGGCCCAGCATGAACGCCGCTTCAGCCACCACGAACAGCGGGCCGATGATCAGGCCGCTGACGTCATCGACGAATGCCGGTTTACGCCCCTCGTAGTAATGCCCCACGAACTGGATCACCCAACCCACCACGAATGCACCCAGGCCGACCATAAGCCACACTGCGGTAGCCTGCACCGCCAGCGCCTGGCCTACCCACAGGCACAGCCCCAGCAACAGCCCCATCACCAGGCCGAACGGGATATCCAGCCGCAGGTAAAACCAGACAGCAGCCACCACCGCGAGCAGGGCAGGGGACAGCCATACACCGGCTACCTCCCAGCCAGGGCGCGACAGCAGGATGGCCACGGCCAGCACGATCATGGGGATGCCGATGAAATGGGTGGCGATGTTGCGCGGGTCGCGGTGGTAGCTGGCGTACTGGCTCAGGTGCTCGGCGAGGGTTTTCATTGTTGTGCCTCCTGTCGTGCCTGATCGGGATGTTGCTCCCGATATAGCTCAGGATAGCCCCAGGCTCCACCATCATCAGCCAGACGAATGGCGAGCCCGCACCCGGCAAGCGGGGCGGGCCTTGTGCAGCCAAGCGCTTACAGAAGGTTGAGGGGGTAACTCACGATCAGCCGGTTCTCATCGAACGCGTTGGTGCTGAAGTCACGGCGCATGGTGGAGTTTCGCCATTTCAGCGACAGGTCCTTGAAGGTGCCGGCCTGGATCACGTAGGCCAGTTCCGTCTCCCGGGCCCATTCCTTGCCGTCATCTACACGGCCCGCAGTGACGTTGTCACCTTTGATGTAGCGGTTCATCAGGGTCAGCCCCGGTACGCCGACAGTGGCGAAGTTGAAGTCATGGCGAACCTGCCACGAGCGCTCCTTGGCATTGTCGAAGCTTGAGTTGTAGCTGTCGTTGGCCAGGGTGCCGCCGCTGGTGCCGTTGACCCGCATCCAGGCGTTGTCGCCGCTGACCTTCTGCAGGCCGACGTAGAAGGTATGGCCTTGGTAGCGTGCCGAGAGCATGGCCGAGGCGGTGCGGTTGTCCAGCTTGCCGGCCCGCTCGGAGCCATCTTCCTTGCCGATGAAGTAGCCCAGGTTGGCACCCAGGGCCCAGTCGCCCAGCGGCTGGCTGTGCACCAGGTTGAGGTACTGCTGGCGGTAGATGTCCTTGAGCTGGGCATCCCACAGGCCGATCATCGTGCGCTTGTCGTTGAAGGTGTACTCACCACCGGCGAAGTTGAAGCGGTCGGAGGTGATGGCGGCGCGGCCGGTGAGCGACATGTCGTCCATGCTGGCGTCGTTGCGCGGGCTGTTGCCGCGGAACTGCCCGGCGTACAGGGTCAGCCCAGCGATTTCCTTCGAGGTCAGCTGGCCGCCACGGAAGGTCTGGGGCAACGACCGGCCATCGTCCGAGCGCAGAATCGGCAGCACCGGCATCCATTCACCGACTTTCAGTTCGGTCTGGGACAGCTTGGCCTTCAGCGCTACCCCAAGCCTGCCGAAGTCGTCGGCCGGGCGGCCGTCATCGTGCACCGGCAGCAGTTGAGTGTTGGTGGTACCCCTGCCACCGTCGAGCTTGACCGAGTACAGCCCCAGTACATCCACACCGAAGCCGACAGTGCCCTGAGTGAAGCCGGAGCGGGCATCCAGAATGAAGCTTTGCGTCCATTCCTCGGCCTTGCCCTGAGCATGTGCCGGGTCGACGAAATTGCGGTTGATGTAGAAGTTGCGCAGGTTGAGCGTGGCCTTGGCGTCCTCCATGAACCCCCCTTCGGCGGCGTACAGAGGGAAAGCGCAGGACATGGCCAACAGGCCGGGCAGCAGCTGGCGTGCGGGTGGCAAAGTGCTCATGTGTCGTGGATCTCTTGTTTTTATGGGCGAATCGGTGCCTTGCAGGCGCAGGCCGGCTGAGGCGGTCGGTATTCCGTAAACCGGGGCAACGTTGCGTGGGGAAGATGGTGCGGGGTGGTGCGGGGGAGAGGCAATTCGCCGCAGACGGAATGGGGCGATAATCGAACGGAATGTTCCAGTTAGTTAATTGTTGTACGCAAGGGCGGCGGGCGCCACGCCTGCGTACAACAATGGCGTCAGCCTTGGGGCGTTTGCACCGCCGCTTGCTGGTTGGCCTGGCCAGTGCGCTCATACCAACCGCCGCCCAGCGCCTTGTACAGGTTGACCTCGCTGGTCAGCTGCGAAAGGCGGTCACCGATCAGCGCTTGCTGGGCACTGAACAGGTTGCGCTGGGCATCGAGGTAGGTCAGGTTGCTGTCGATGCCGATGCGGTAGCGGCGCTCGGCCAGGCGGTAGTAATCCTGGTTGGCCTGCACCAGGTCGCGTTGCGCCTGCAACTGCTCTTCGAAGGTCTTGCGCGCCGCCAGGCCATCCGAGACTTCCTGGAAGGCGGTCTGGATGGTCTTTTCGTACTTGGCGACGTTGATGTCCTTCTGGATTTTCGAGTAATCCAGGCTGGCCCGGAGGCTGCCGGCGTTGAAGATCGGCAGGTTGATCTGCGGCTGGAACAACCAGGTGCCCGAACCGCCCTTGAACAGCCCACCCATGTCAGGGCTGAGCGTGCCCGCGTTGGCGGTCAGGCTGATGCTCGGGAAGAACGCAGCCCGCGCGGCGCCGATGTTGGCGTTGGCGGCCTTGAGCAGGTGCTCGGCCTCCTGGATGTCCGGGCGCCGCTGCAGCAGGTCCGAAGGCAGGCCAGCCGGCACGTCGGCCAACTGATCGGCATCCAGCTTGAGCGGCTCAGGCAGGTTGTTCGGGATACCGGTGCCCAGCAGCACGGTGAGGCTGTTCACGTCCTGGGCAACCAGGCGCTGGTACTGGGAATACTTCACCCGCGCGCCCTCGACGGCGGTGCGTGCCTGGCTCAGGTCCAGTGCCGATGCCACGCCCACTTCGTTGCTGCGACGCGTGAGGTTGAAGCTTTCCTGGTAGTTTTTGAGGGTGTCCTCAGTCAGCTTGAACAGGGCCTGGTCGGCCTGCCAGGTGTAATAGGCGTTGGCCACGCTGGCCACCAGGCTGATCTGCGTGGAGCGGCGTGCCTGCTCGCTGGACAGGTACGTTTCCAGAGCCTGTTCGGAAAGGCTGCGAACACGGCCGAACAGGTCCAGTTCGTAGGCGCTCACACCCAGCGTGGCCGAGTACTGGCTGGTGATGGCTGACTGACCCGTCTGCGACATGTTGGCCGGCACGCGCTGGCGGTTACCGCTGCCGGTGGCCGAGACCGCAGGGAACAGGTCGGCGCGCTGGATGCGGTATTGCGCACGGTAGGCGTCGATGTTCAGTGCTGCCACACGCAGGTCGCGGTTGTTCACCAGCGCGGTCTGGATCAACTGCTGCAGCGCTGGGTCGTTGAAGAACTGACGCCAGCCTTGCTCGGCGGCGGCGACGTTGGCCGACTGGGTTGGCGAGTACGCCGGACCTTGTGGCCACTGGGCAGCCACCGGCGCTTCCGGGGTTTTGTAATCGGGGATAAGCGAGCAGCCGCCAAGTACGAAAGCGGTCACTGCCAGGGACAACAAAGACTTGGTCATTGCCCAGCCTCATAACGTGGGGTTTCAGGGGTATCGTCCTTTTTCGGCTCTTTGCTGCCGAACAGCGACGACACTGCGACGAAGAATAGCGGTACCCAGAAGATTGCCAGTACGGTGGCGCTGATCATGCCGCCGATCACGCCAGTACCGATGGCGTGCTGGCTGCCGGCCCCGGCGCCGCTGGCGATGGTCAACGGTACCACGCCCAGAATGAACGCCAGCGAGGTCATGATGATCGGGCGCAGACGCATGCGGCAGGCCTCGATGGCTGCGTCATACAGGCTGCGGCCCTGTTCGTGCAGTTCCTTGGCGAACTCGACGATCAGAATGGCGTTTTTCGCCGCCAGACCGATGGTGGTCAACAGGCCCACCAGGAAGTACACGTCGTTGGACAGCCCGCGCAGGCTGGTGGCGATCAGCGCACCGATGATACCCAGCGGTACTACCAGCACGACTGCGATAGGGATCGACCAGCTTTCGTACAGCGCTGCCAGGCACAGGAACACGAACAGTACCGAGAGGGCGAACAAGGCCGGCATCTGCGAACCGGACAGTTTTTCCTCGTAGGACATGCCGGTCCAGGCGAAGCCAACACCACTTGGCAGCTCGCCGGCAATCCGCTCGACCTCGGCCATGGCCTCACCCGTGCTGTAGCCAGGGGCCGGGGCACCGAGGATTTCCATGGCCTCTACACCGTTGTAGCGCGACAGCTTGGGCGAACCGTAGGTCCATTCACCCTTGGCGAACGAGGAGAACGGCACCATTTCGCCTGCGCCATTGCGCACGTACCACTTCTGCAGGTCTTCCGGGCTCATGCGGGCATTCGCCTCACCCTGGATGTACACCTTCTTGACCCGGCCGCGGTCGATGAAGTCGTTGACGTAGCTGGCGCCCAAGGCAATCGACAGGGTGTTGTTGATGTCGGAGATGGTCACGCCCAGGGCGCTGGCACGTTCGTCATCGATGGTCAGCTGGTACTGCGGCTCATCGTTCAGGCCGTTGGGGCGCACGCCGGCGAGGATCTTGCTTTGCGACGCCTTGGCCAGGAACTGGTTGCGCGCCTCCATCAGCTTGGCGTGGCCGACGCCACCACGGTCCTGCAGGAACACGTCGAAGCCGGTGGCGTTACCCAGCTCGAGCACGGCAGGCGGGGCGAAGGCGAACACCATCGCGTCACGGAAGCTGAAGAAGTGCTGCTGGGCACGCTGGGCCAGGCCGAACACGCTGTTTTCGGCCGAACGCTCACCCCACGGCTTGAGCATGATGAACGCCATGCCCGAGCTCTGGCCACGGCCGGCGAAGTTGAAGCCGTTCACGGTGAACACCGACGATACCGTGTCCGCTTCGTCCTTGAGCAGGTACTCGCGCATCTGGTCGACCACCGCCTGGGTGCGCTCCGCACTGGAACCCGCCGGGGTCTGTACCTGGGCAAACAGTACACCCTGGTCTTCTTCAGGCAGGAACGCCGTTGGAATGCGCGTGAACAGCCAGATCATGCCCACCACGATGAGTGCATAGGCCAGCAGGAACGGAATCTTGTTGCGCAGGATGGCGCCCACGCTGCGCTCGTAGCCGTTCACGCTACGGTCGAAGTTGCGGTTGAACCAGCCGAAGAAACCACCTTTGGCCACGTGGTGCTCGCCCTTTTTCAGCGGCTTGAGCATGGTGGCGCACAGGGCCGGGGTGAACACCAGCGCCACCAGCACCGACAGGCCCATGGCCGAGACGATGGTGATGGAGAACTGCCGGTAGATTACCCCGGTGGAGCCGCCGAAGAAGGCCATGGGCAGCAGTACCGCCGACAGCACCAGGGCGATACCCACCAGGGCCCCCTGGATCTGCTCCATCGAGCGCTTGGTCGCCTCCTTGGGCGGCAAGCCTTCTTCGGACATGACCCGCTCGACGTTCTCGACCACGACGATGGCGTCGTCCACCAGCAGGCCGATGGCCAGCACCATGGCGAACATGGTCAGGGTGTTGATGCTGAAGCCCGCTGCGGCAAGGATGCCGAAGGTGCCCAGCAACACCACCGGTACCGTCATGGTGGTGATGATGGTGGCGCGGAAGTTCTGCAGGAACAGGTACATCACCAGGAACACCAGGACCACGGCTTCGATCAGGGTGTGGATAACCCCGCTGATCGATTCGGTGACCACCGGCGTGGTGTCATAGGGGAATACGGCCTTGACCCCCGGCGGGAAGAACGGCTCCAGGTCGGCAATGGTCTGGCGCAGTGCCTTGGCAGTGTCCAGGGCGTTGGCACCGGTGGCCAGCTTGACCGCAAGGCCCGACGCCGGCTTGCCGTTGAACTGGGCACTGACGGCATAGTTTTCACCACCCAGGCCAACGTCTGCGACGTCGCCCAGGCGTACCTGGGAGCCGTCGCTGTTGACCTTGAGCAGAATCTTCTTGAACTGCTCGGCGGTTTGCAGGCGGGTCTTGCCGATGATGGTGGCGTTCAGCTGGGTACCCGGCATGGCCGGCAAGCCGCCAAGCTGGCCGGAGGAAACCTGCACGTTCTGCGCGGCCACGGCGGTTTTAACGTCCACCGGGGTCAGCTGGAACTTGTTCAGCTTGGCCGGATCCAGCCAGATGCGCATGGCGTACTGGGCGCCGAACACCTGGAAGTCGCCCACACCTGCGGTACGCGAGATCGGGTCTTGCATGTTGGAGACGATGTAGTTGGCCAGGTCGTCCTTGGTCATGCTGCCGTCTTCGGACACCAGGCCGATCACCAGCAGGAAGTTCTTCACTGCCTTGGTGACGCGGATACCCTGCTGCTGCACTTCCTGCGGCAACAGGGGCGTGGCCAGGTTCAGCTTGTTCTGAACCTGAACCTGCGCGGTGTCAGCGTTGGTGCCCTGTTCGAAGGTGGCGGTGATGGTCATGCTGCCGTCGGAGTTGCTTTCAGACGACACGTACCGCAGGTTGTCGATACCGTTGAGCTGCTGCTCGATTACCTGCACCACGGTGTCCTGCACGGTCTGCGCCGAGGCGCCCGGGTAGGTCACGGCGATGGCGATGGCCGGTGGCGCAATGCTCGGGTACTGGTTGATCGGCAGCTTCAGGATCGACAGGGCGCCGACCAGCATGATCACCAAGGCGATCACCCAGGCGAAGATCGGGCGATCGATAAAGAACTTCGACATGGTTTACTCCGCTTTGGCGTCTGCTGGCGCTGCGTTGCCCTGTTCAGGGCTACCCGGCTTCTTGACGTTGGTGGCGTCGCTGACCTTGACCTCGACGCCAGGGCGCACGTACTGCAGGCCTTCGGTGATCAGGCGGTCGCCCGGGTTCAGGCCTTCCTCGATCAGCCAGTCGCTGCCAAGGGTACGGTTGGCCTTGAGCTGGCGCAGCTCGACCTTGTTGTCCTTGCCGACCACCAGCGCTGTGGGCGCGCCCTTGAGGTCGCGGGTTACACCCTGCTGCGGGGCGAGGATGGCATTGGCGTTGACGCCGGCCTTGAGCCGCGCGTGCACGAACATGCCTGGCAGCAGCGTGTGGTCAGGGTTGGCGAAGATGGCGCGCAGGGTGACCGAGCCGGTGGTTTCGTCCACTGCCACTTCCGAGAATTCCAGGCGGCCTTCCTGCTTGAACAGGCTGCCGTCCTCCAGCACCAGCTGCACCGAGGCGGCGTTATCGCCGGCCTTCTGCAGTTGGCCGCTTTCAAGGTCACGGCGCAATTTGAGCAGTTCGGCAGTGGACTGGGTGACGTCGACGTAGATCGGGTCCAGTTGCTGGATGGTGGCCATGGCGTTGGTCTGGCCATTGTTCACCAGCGCGCCCTCGGTCACCGCAGAACGGCCGATCCGGCCGCTGATCGGTGCCATGACCTTGGTGTAGCGCAAGTCGATCTGGGCGCTCTTGAGCGACGCTTCTGCCTGCAGGCGCTTGGCATTGGCGTCATCGTATTCCTGCCGGGAAACCGCTTGTTCATCGATCAGCTGCTTGTAGCGATCGGCCAGCGAGCGGGTTGCCTGAAGGTCGGCCTGGGCATTGGCCAGGTTCGCCTCGTACACCGCAGGGTCGATCTGGTACAGCTGCTGGCCCTGCTTCACCTCGCTGCCTTCCTTGAACAGGCGCTTGAGGATGATGCCATTGACCTGCGGGCGCACTTCGGCAACCCGGTAGGCGGTGGTGCGCCCCGGCAGCTCGGTGGTCAAGGTGAAAGCCTGGGGCTGAAGGGTGACGACGCCGACCTGAGGAGCCTGCGCTGCGGGCGCTGACGCTTCTTCTTTCTTGCAGCCACTGAGCAGGGTTGCCAGGGCGACGGCGGAAACCAGAGCGGTAACGGCTGGCTTGAATTGCATGAGTATCCTCGGGGCGCTGGAGCAGGGAGACGCTCAAGAGTAGTGGAAGAGTCTTGATCCGGATAACAGGTTACCCGGTGGATAAATAGCTTGCTAAGGAATATACTTACATTCATGGTTGTTTGTAAATACCGCTGAGTTGTACTCCGTTACCACTACAGCCCTTGATTAGCTTGATCCGTGAGGCCCCCAGCAGAGGTGCCCCGGAGCTTTCCCGCACGCAGTCTCACGTGCGGGCCAGATGAGGTTGTACTGCCATGGTCCGTAGAACCAAAGAGGAAGCCCAGGAAACTCGCGCCCAGATCATCGAGGCAGCGGAAAAGGCTTTCTACAAGCGCGGGGTCGCGCGAACCACCCTGGCCGACATCGCCGAACTGGCGGGTGTGACGCGCGGGGCGATCTACTGGCACTTCAATAATAAAGCCGAACTGGTGCAGGCGTTGCTCGATAGCCTGCACGAAACCCATGACCACCTTGCACGCGCCAGTGAGAGCGAAGACGAGATGGACCCGCTCGACTGCATGCGCAAGCTGTTGCTGCAGGTGTTCAACGAGCTGGTGCTCGACGCCAGAACCCGGCGTATCAATGAGATTCTGCATCACAAGTGCGAGTTCACCGATGATATGTGCGAAATCCGCCAGCAGCGCCAGGCGGCGGTACTGGATTGCCATAAAGGCATCACCCTGGCCCTTGCCAATGCCGTGCGCCGTGGCCAACTGCCCGAAGGGTTGGACGTGGAGCGCGGGGCGGCGGCGATGTTTTCTTACATCGACGGCCTGATCCGGCGCTGGCTGCTGCTACCCGAAAGCGTGGACTTGCTTGGCGACGGTGAAAAATGGGTTGATGCCGGGCTGGATATGCTGCGCTTGAGCCCGGCGATGCGCAAATAACACTTTGTTAAGGTTTGTGAGGGCATATTTCCCCCTGCTCTCGTGATGGCTGCTAGTGACCGCGTAATTGACGGTCCGGCAGCGCCACCGCTACCAGCACCCCCACCAGGCCGACGACTGCGCTGCCCATCAACAGGTGGCGGAATGTGGTCAGCAAGCGTGCCGGGGTGTGCGGGTCTACCTGACCGGCCTTGAGGCTGCCCAGCAGCGGATTGTCCAGCAGTGCGAAACCGCCCTGGTGCAACAGGGCGAGCAGCAGGCTGGACATGCACGCCACACCCATGGCGCCCCCAAGCGAGCGGAACAGGTTGGTGGTGCTGGTGGCCACGCCGATGTCCCGAATATCCACCGCGCTTTGCGTACCCACCAGCGAAGTCGGAAATTGCAGCCCGCAGGCGATACCGGTGATCAGCATGAACAGCGCACTCAACAGCCCCGCCTGGGGTGGGGTCAGCGCCATGGCGAAGATGGCGCACGGCATCATCAGTGCGCCGGCAAGAATCTGCGGCTTGTAGCGCCCAGTCAGGGAGGTCAGGCGCCCGCCGGTAAATGCACCGATGGGCAAGCCCATGGCCAGGGGCAGCAGGTGCAGGGCCGCACTGTCGGCGCCACTGCCGGTGATGCCCTGGTAGCGCAGGGGCATGAGCATGGTCAGTGAAATGGACTGGAAGCTGGCGAAGAAGATCACCGCCCAGCACAGCACCGCCACCCGGTTGCCGAACAGCGCCAGGGGCAGCAATGGCTCGGCGCAGCGGCGCTCATGGGCTATGAACAGGGCCAGGCCCATTACCGCGCAGGCGAACAGGACCAGCACGGCGGGGTCGGCCCAGGCGTGGCCTTGCCCCACCAGGGTTATGCCCAGCAACAGGCTGCCCAGGCCGAGGATCAGCAGCACGGCGCCCAGGTAGTCCACCTGAGCCTGGCGGTGCTGCACCGGCATGCCAGCCAGTGCCCGCTGGATCGCCCAGAGCGCCACCGCCCCCAGCGGCAGGTTGATCCAGAACACCCAGCGCCATGACAGGTATTCGGTCAGCCAGCCGCCCAGCACTGGCCCGGCGACGCTGGCGACCGCGTACATGCTGCTGAAATACCCCTGGTAGCGGCCACGCTCGCGCGGTGGCACGAAGTCGCCGATGATCGCCTGGCTTACCGACACCATGCCGCCGGCGCCAACCCCTTGCAGTACCCTGGCCAGTACCAGTTGCTGCATGTCCTGGGCCAGGGCGCAGGCGATCGAGGCCAGGGTGAACAGGCTGATGCCGGTCAGAATCATGCGCCTGCGCCCGTACAGGTCTCCGAGCTTGCCATAGATCGGCACCGCGACGGTCATCGCCACCATGTACCCCGAGATGACCCAGGCCAGCAGGCCGACGTCGTCGAACTGGGCAGAGATGGCCGGGAGCGACACGGCCACGATGGTCTGGTCCAGTGCGCCCAGGAAAATGGCCAGCATCAGGGCAGTGAGCACGTTGCGCAAAGCGGTAGGGGGCAGGGCGGCGGTCACGAATTTACCTTGTCTGTCGATGGCAGGCTTCGACACGCAGTGGTGCGTTGAAGGACGCTGAATTGTAACCCGACTTAGGTAGCTTCCTATGTACTATCAGCATCGCCTATGCAAGATCGGCATTGGCGCATTCATCCAGTGCACCATGGCCGCGTGATATCGTTGGTATGCCAGAAGCCCCAGAGGCCGCGTATTGCACCAGCTTGGTGCGTTATTGCAGGTCACCGCCGAGGCCCCTGGCTCCCGCACCTATTATTCCTCTGCCTGCATGTCGAACATGGCCTTGCGCTGATGGCAAGGTTCGATACAGGTCAGGCAAACCCGATTCAGGGGTCTGTAGTTACCGTTCAAATTTCTTCAATAGTGGAGTGATCATGCCCAAGGCTTCCCATCAAGATCTGCGTTTTGCCTTCCGCGAGCTGCTCGCTTCAGGTTCTTGCTACCACACCGCTTCGGTGTTCGACCCCATGTCGGCGCGCATCGCCTCGGACCTGGGCTTCGAGGTGGGCATTCTGGGTGGTTCGGTTGCCTCGCTGCAGGTGCTGGCTGCACCTGACTTTGCCCTGATCACCCTGAGCGAATTCGTCGAGCAGGCCACCCGCATTGGCCGGGTGGCGCAGCTGCCGGTACTGGCCGACGCGGACCACGGCTATGGCAACGCGTTGAATGTGATGCGTACCGTGATCGAGCTGGAGCGGGCAGGGGTTGCCGCGCTCACCATCGAGGACACGCTGCTGCCCGCGCAGTTCGGGCGCAAATCCACCGACCTGATTTCGGTCGAAGAAGGGGTGGGCAAAATTCGTGCGGCCGTGGAGGCGCGCGTTGACGCGTCGCTGTCGATCATCGCCCGCACCAATGCCGGGGTGCTCAGCACTGAAGAAATCATCGTGCGTACCCAGAGCTACCAGAAGGCCGGTGCCGATGGCATCTGCATGGTGGGGGTAAAGGACTTCGAACAGCTGGAGCAGATTGCCAGCCACCTGACGGTGCCGCTGATGCTGGTCACCTACGGCAACCCCAACCTGCGCGATGACGAGCGCTTGGCCCGCCTGGGCGTGCGCATCGTGGTCGATGGCCATGCCGCTTACTTTGCGTCGATCAAGGCCACCTACGACTGCCTGCGCCTGCAGCGCGGCCAGCAGAACAAATCGGAAAACCTCAGCGCCACAGAGCTCTCTCACACCTATACCCAGCCTGAGGACTACATCCGCTGGGCCAAGGAGTACATGAGCGTAGAGGAGTGACCTTGCCCCGCCGGCGCGGGGTCAGAGGCCTACGTCCCACGCCGGCTCGTCCTTGAAGCGCTGCGCAAGAAAATCCAGCATGCTGCGCAGCGTTGCGGGCATGTGCTTGCGCGAGGTGTAGACCGCATTCAGGCTCAGCTCCCGTGGCTTGGCCTTGGGTACCAGCCGAATCAGCTGCCCGTTGCGCAAGGCATCGGCAGCCTGATAGGTGGGCAGCATGGCAATGCCTGCGCCGGCAAGTGTGGCCTTCTGCAGCGTCATTGCCTCGTTCGCGCTGATATTGCCTGACACGGGTATGGCCACCTGCTGCCCGCCCTCCTCGAAATGCCACAGGCCATGGCCGAAGTAGGCATGGGTGAGGCAGTTGTGGCGGGTAAGCTCTTCGACGCGCTGGGGCGTGCCGTGCTCACTGAGGTAGGACGGTGCGGCGCAGATCACCGACCGGCACACGCTGAGCCTGCGGGCAATCAGGTTGGGGTCCAGATCATTGCTGGTGCGTATCGCCAGGTCGATGCGTTCGTCCACCAGGTTGACGGTGCGGTCGAGCATCTGCAATTCCACGTTCACCCCTGGGTAGCGGCGCACGTAATCGGCCACTGCATCGGCCAGCTGAGCCTGGCCAAACGACGTGCTCACGCTGATGCGCAGCGCACCGCGTGGCGCGTCATCCGGCTGCTGCACGGCGCTTTGCAGGTCTGTGGCCATGTCCAGCATCTGCCGGCAGCGTGGCAGCACCTCTTCGCCGGCGGTGGTGAGGCTCAGCTTGCGCGTGGTGCGCTGCATGAGCCGCGCGCCCACCCAGGCTTCCAGCTCTGCCAGGTAGCGTGACACCACAGGCCGCGACAGTTGCAGATGATCGGCCGCCGCTGATTGGCTACCCAGGTCGACCACGGTGACAAAAACGCGCATTGCGGTAAGGCGGTCCATGATTTGCTCGATTCCAGAAACAAACTATGTCGCAGGATCGCATTTTTTGTACTGGTTCCGGCAACTATGCTGTGGGGCATTGCCAATCTGAAAGGTTTCCCCCCATGCCTCTTCTCAAACCCTTACGCGTGATGCTTGTGGCCTGCCTGGCGTTGGCCGGGCAGGCACTGGCTGCAGCCCCTTTGCAGTTGGACGTCTACAACCCCGGGGAGCAGGCCATCTTCCCGGTGAGCTCGGTCATCGTCAGCGGCGAGCACGATGCCGTGCTGGTCGACGCCCAGTTCGGCAAGGCCCAGGCCGAGCAACTGGTGCAACGCCTGCGCACGGGGGGCAAGCGCCTGACCGCCATCTACATCAGCCATGGCGACCCCGACTACTACTTTGGCCTCGACACGCTGACCCGGGCCTTCCCGCAGGCCAAAGTGCTGGCATCGGCGCCGACCGTGGCGCATATCCGCCAGACCATGGCTGCCAAGCTGGCCTACTGGGGGCCACAAATGGGCGCGGACAAACCTGCAAAGCTGATCGTGCCGCAGGTGCTGGCAGGTGATCGCCTGATGCTGGAAGGCCAGGCCCTGGAAGTGCGCGGCCTGGGCGGGCCGCAACCGGACCGCAGTTACGTCTGGATACCTTCGATCAAGGCCGTGGTGGGCGGGGTGGTGGTGTCTGAAAACATCTATGTGTGGATGGCCGATACCCAATCGGCGCAGTCCCACCAGGCCTGGCTGGCCACCCTGGCCGCTATCGAGGCGCTGGCGCCCGAAACGGTTGTGCCCGGCCACTACCTGGGCACCGGCAGCCGGTCACTGGCAGCTGTGCGCTTCACGGCAGGCTACATACGTGACTTCGATGCCGAAACGGCCAAGGCCCACGATGCTGCGCAACTGATCGACGCCATGAAACAGCGTTACCCGGGGCTGGCCGACGAGAGTTCGCTGGCGCTCAGTGCCAAGGTCGCCAAAGGCGAGATGAAGTGGTAACCCGAACTTACTGAAGGAGCATGACCCATGAGCAACATTGCAATCATCGGTGCGACTGGCCGTGCCGGCAGCCAGTTGGTGGCGGAAGCCTTGCGCCGTGGCCACAGTGTGTTGGCCATCGCGCGAAACCCATCGGCCTTGCAGGGCCGTGAAGGGGTCACGGTGCAGGCGCTGGACGTGAACGACAGTGCTGCGTTGCAGGCAGCGCTGACGGGCGTGGACGCGGTGCTCAGCGCTGCACACTTTGCCAGTATCGAACCCGAGGCCATCATTCAGCCGGTCAAGCGCGCAGGTGTGAAGCGGCTGTTGGTGGTCGGTGGCGCCGGTAGCCTGCTGTTGCCTTCCGGGCAGCGGGTAATCGACAGCCCGGATTTCCCGGAAGCCTACAAGGCCGAGGCCAGTGGTGGGGTGCGGTTTCTTGAGGCGTTGCAGCAGGAAACCGACCTTGACTGGACCTTTCTGTCGCCCTCGGCCGAGTTCGTCGAAGGCGAACGTAGCGGGCACTACGTGCTCGGCAAGGACCACTTGCTGATCGCGGCCGACGGCAAAAGCTGGATTACCTTTGCCGATTATGCAATTGCCTTGCTCGATGAACTGGACACCCCCCGGCATTCGCGTCAGCGCTTCACGGCCGGGTATTGATCCGCAGGGTCAGTGCTGGCACAGGCCTGCAGCCACGCCAGCAACTCGACCAACCCAGGTGCCAGGCCCTTGGCTTGGCTGACCAGGTAGTAGCCCTTGCCGGTCCTCACCCTCAAGGCGAACGGCGTACACAGGCGCCCTGCGCGCAGGTCTTCGCCGATCAGCGCCCAGTCACCGATGGCAACGCCCGTGCCTTGCGCAGCCATGGCCATGGCCATGTCCAGCGTCTCGAAATGCTGTTTGTGCCCTCGACCGCTCAGGGTCAGCCCGGCGGCCTGCAGCCAGGTATGCCAGTCCCGCTCGTCCCGCGACGGATGCAGCAGCATGTGCTGGCCCAGGTCCTGGGGCTGCAACAAAGGGGGTAGGCCTTCGCGTAGCGACGGCGCGCAGACCGGGGTGAGTTGCTCATCGAACAGCTTGTACGCCCGCAGCCCCTGGGGCGGTGCAGCGCCATAGACCACAGCGGCATCGAAGCCTTCCCGGTGCAGGTCCACGCCATGCTGCACGGTGGTGGTCAGTTCCACCGGCACCTCCGGGCGCAGGGCCTGCCATTGCATCAGGCGCGGCAGCAGCCAGCGCATCACACAGGTCGGCGCCTTGAGTTGCAGGGTGCTGCTGTGCCCACCCACCTCACGCACACCCTGCTCGATGAGGGTAAACACCTGCTGTACCCGAGGCAGCCAGTCGAGGCCTTCGCGGGTCAGGCTCAGGCCTCTGGCCTGGCGCTGGAACAGCGGGTAACCCAGGTGTGCTTCCAGGGCCGCGATCTGGCGGCTCACAGCCCCTTGGGTGATATGCAGCTGCTGGCCAGCGCGGGTGAAATTGCAATGCTGGGCAGTGACCAGAAACGTGTGCAGTGCAGGCAGGGGAGGTAAGCGATTCATTGGAAGCAGCCATGATTTCAGGACATGGCAAGTATGTGTATTTTTGCATTGTGCGGGTAGGCCATCGTTGCGTCCAATAAGCCCTTGTCCGATGCATGAACAGGGTGGAAGCGCATGACAACTTGTGGCGAAGTGTTGGTGAAGTGGCTTGAGGCTTATGGCGTGGACCATGTCTTCGGCATTCCTGGTGTGCATACCGTCGAGCTGTACCGTGGCCTGGCGGGTGCTGCCATTACGCACATTACGCCACGCCATGAGCAAGGCGCAGGCTTCATGGCCGACGGGTATGCCCGTACCCGGGGTCAACCTGGGGTGTGTTTCATCATCACCGGGCCAGGCATGACCAATATCACCACCGCCATGGGCCAGGCCTATGCGGACTCCATCCCGATGCTGGTCATTTCCAGTGTGCAGGCCCGCAACCAACTGGGCGGTGGCCGTGGCAAGCTGCACGAGTTGCCCGATCAGGGCGCACTGGTCGCGGGCGTGGCGGCGTTTTCCCACACCTTGATGAGCGCGGGCGAGCTGCCCGCGGTACTGGCGCGGGCGTTTGCGGTGTTCGAGGGCGCCCGGCCACGGCCTGTTCACATCGAGATCCCCCTGGACGTGCTGGTGGAGCCTGCCGACCACTTGCTGCCGGCAAGGCCTGTGCGTACCCACAGGGCGGGGCCTGCACCACAGCCCTTGAGCCAGATGGCCGAACGCCTGGCAGTGGCCAAGCGGCCGCTGCTGCTGGTAGGGGGCGGTGCCCTGGCGGCCAGTGAGGCGCTGGTGCAGTTGGCCGAGCATCTGCAGGCGCCCGTGGCCTTGACCATCAACGCCAAGGGCCTGTTACCTGCGGCCCATCCGCTGCTGATCGGTTCGACACAGTCGCTGCAGGCGACCCGTGCACTGGTGGCGGAGGCCGATGTAGTGCTTGCCATTGGCACCGAGCTTGGCGAAACCGATTACGACGTGACCTTCCAGGGTGGCTTCGAAATCCCAGGCAGTCTGCTGCGCATTGATATCGACCCTGACCAGACCGTGCGTAACTACGTGCCAGCGCTTGCGCTGGTGGCAGACGCCAGGTTGGCCTTGGAGGGGCTGCTCGCTGCCCTGCGTGGCCGGCAGCCTGTGTACCAGGCGGGGTGGGGTGTTGACCGGGTGGCGGCACTGCGCCTGGCCGTGGCTCGGCAATGGGACCAGGCTACCTTGAGCCAGACGCGCTTGCTGACAGCCACGCTGCAAAGCTTGCCGGACGCCATTCTGGTGGGCGATTCGACCCAGCCGGTGTACGCCGGCAATTTCACCTTGGACATGGACCGACCGCGGCGCTGGTTCAATGCATCGACCGGCTACGGCACCCTGGGTTATGCACTGCCTGCCGCGATGGGGGCGTGGCTGGGTAGTGCGGTCAAAAGCCAAGACCGCGCGCCAGCGGTGTGCCTGATTGGCGACGGCGGGTTGCAGTTCACCTTGCCGGAGCTGGCCAGTGCGGTGCAGGCGCAGGTGCCCCTGATCGTGCTGTTGTGGAATAACCAGGGCTATGAAGAGATCAAGAAGTACATGGTCAACCGGGCCATCGAGCCGGTCGGGGTAGACATTCATACCCCCGACTTCGTCGCCGTGGCTCAGGCGCTGGGTGCGGCGGCTGAACACGTGGCCGATGTGTCGCAATTGCACACAGCGCTGGCCCAGGCGGCCCGACGCAGCGGCCCGACGCTGCTGCACATCGACCAACAGCAGTGGCAGCAGGTTGTGCCAGGCTGAAGGCCGGCGTGCCTAGCCGGCACTGGAGCGCAGGCGTGCCACGTCGCGGATCGGTGGCGCGCCATACAACCGGCTGTATTCGCGGCTGAACTGCGAGGGGCTTTCATAACCCACCCGATAGGCCGCCACGGCGGCTTCCAGCCCGTCATTGAGCATGAGCCTGCGGGCCTCCTGCAGGCGCAGCTGCTTCTGGTACTGCAGCGGGCTCATGGAGGTCACTGCCTTGAAGCGGTGGTGCAAGGTGGAGGTGCTGAGGTTGACCACGCGGGCCAGGTCCTCGATGCGCAGCGGCAGCTGGAAGTTTTCATTGAGCCAGCTGATTGCCTGGCACACCCGGTGGGTCTGGCTGTTGGCCAGGGCGATTTCGTACAGCCGATAGCCTTGGGGCCCGCGCAGTAAACGGTAGAGGATTTCCCGCCGAAACAGCGGCGCCAGCATGCCGATGTCCCGAGGGCTGTCCAACAGGCGGATCAGCCGCAGCAAGGCATCGAGCAATGCGGCGTCGGTCTTTTCCACGTACAAACCCCGCCCCGAAGGCCGGTTAGGCACCAGCATCGGCCCGCTTTCGGCGATCAGCTGGCTGATCTCGGCAGGGTCCAGGTCCATGCGCAGGCCCAGGCTGGGGTTCTGCGGGCTGGCATCGAGCTTTACCGCACTGAGCGGCAAGGTCACCGACACCACCATGTAGTGCAGCGGGTCGTAGGCATATTGCTCGTCGCCCAGAAACAGGCTTTTGCTGCCTTGCGCCAGGATGCACAGCGCAGGTTGGGCCAGCGTGGGCACCGAGCGTACGTTCTCGGTGTAGCGCACCAGGTACAGGTTGTCGATGGCCGAGGCGGGCCCGTGGGGATCGCCGGCATGGCGGCCGATCAGCGCGGCCAGCTCCTGGCGATGGGTTTCCAGATGCGGGTCTAGGGGCGGGGCGGTGGTCATGGTGGCATTCCTCTGCTGACCGACGCAGCATAGGTTTGGGCAACACATGAAGCTAGTCGAATACTGCACGCCGATTGCCTGATCCTGCAGCGCGGCAGGATCAGGCAATCGGCGTGCAGTATTGGCCTAACGTGAACAGTGGGCGGCGCTCTAACCTTGCCAGCCTGGCTTACCCGACCGCCGCTTCAGGGAGATGGTGCAATGACGCTCAAACAACCGGTCACCCACCTTGCTTTCATCCGCGCCAGTAACGGCCGCTCGGCCGAGCTGGGCGCCCGCTTGCGTGACTTGCTCGAACCTTCGCTGGGCGCCCCGGGTTGCCTGAGCTTTACCGTGCAGCGCTCCCAGGCCGATGCCGACCTGTGGTTGCTCAGCGGCAGCTGGCAGGACCAGCAGGCGATGAACGGCTACTTCGCCTCGCCTACGCTGCAGGTGTTCGGCGAGCTGGTGCAGGCCGAAGTGGTCAGCAGCCTCGACCTGCACACCTTTGGCTGACCGATGGCACGCGGCAGCCGCGTTGCCGGGCTGCTTGGCGTAACATGACGGCTCTTTCAACCACGCGGAAAGCACTATGGCACGTAGGGAGTTTGCACAGTTCGAGGCAGTTTCGGCGATGGTGCCGGTGGACGGCGGGGGCTACCACGCGGCCATCGCGGTGAAGGCGCTGGGCATGGGCGGCGCACCGCGCTTCCACAAGGTGCTGGAGGGGCAGGTGTTCAAGGGCGCCGTGGCTGCCGATGAAGCGGCCACGGCCGAGTTGGAGCGCCTGCAAGGTGTGAGCGAAGCAGGCGAGCTGATCTGGTGATCAGGCCTGCGGCCTGGCCATCTTGAACAGGTTGCCCAGTTCGAAATAGTCCGCCGGGCCGCCGCCACGCAGGATGGGTTCGGCGGCAGCGGTGTCGTAGATGCCGTCCTTGAGCAGGTGCTCGGCAATATGCACGGCCACCACCTCGCCCAGGATCAGCCAGCTGGGCACCGGCTGCTGGTCCGCACGCTGCAGTTGCACGATCTGGGTTACCTTGCACTCGAAGGCCACCGGCGTTTCGCCTACCCGCGGCACCTTGACGATGCGCGACGGGGCGGCCGTGAGCCCGCTCAGTTCGAACTCGTTCACTTCCGGCAGTACTGCCGCGCAGCTCTGGTTCATCTGCTCGGCCAACGGCCGGGTTGCCAGGTTCCAGACAAACTCACCAGTCTGCTCAATGTTGTTCAGGCTGTCTTTGCGCCCCACGCTACAGAAACCGATGATCGGCGGGATGTAGTTGAAGGCATTGAAGAAGCTGTAGGGCGCCAGGTTCAGGCGGCCCTGGCGGTCCTGGGAGGAGATCCAGCCGATCGGGCGGGGGCCAACGATGGCGTTGAAGGGGTCATGCGGCAGGCCGTGGCCTTGTGCGGGTTCGTAGTAGTACATCGGTGCTGGGCTTGCCGGCCCACCTCCTGGGTTGACGGGCCCCTAGTGTGCCAAGGCTGCGGCCGCCTGCAAATCATCAGGCAGCGCTGTAGGGTCAGCTGATGCGATGGCCATGGGTGCGATCGAAGCCATCTTCCGCGAAGCGCTGGGCACCGGTGCGGTCAAAGCCGTCTTCTGCGTAGCCGGACGCCTGTGCGTGGGGCGCTGCAAAACCGTGCGCCTTGGTACGGTCGAAACCGTCTTCGGCATAAGCGCCAGCAGCAGACAACGACAGAACGAAGGCAAGAAGGGTGTGGATTTTCATAAGGGTTACTCCAGTGAAGGGGTGACTGTGTAGGTATGCATCACATTTTACGCCTACAATATTGATTGTTAAGCGCATAATACTGCGTTAAATAATCGTATTATTAGATATATTGGTGTACTCACATGCCTGCCTTCGCGTGAGCGGCGGCGATTCTCAAGATGCTGGGGCAAATGATTATTCAGCCTGGGCAGTATCTGGCTGTGGAATTAATCGAGTATTAAGGGGTAGGCACAACGAAAAAGGGCGCTTCCATCACTGGAGCGCCCTTTTTCGTTGTTACCGGCAGCGATCAGTCGGTGGTGATCCGGGAGTGCTGCTTGGTGTCCTTCATGGTGGCGTACACCAGCAGGGAGCAGGCGATGCAACCTGTGACGTACCAATAGAACCCGCTTTCCATACCCGCGCTCTTGAACCACAGCGCCACGTATTCAGCGGTACCACCGAAGATCGACACCGTCAGGGCGTAGGGCAGGCCGACACCCAGGGCGCGGATTTCGGTGGGGAACAGTTCGGCTTTTACCACCGCGTTGATCGAGGTGTAGCCGCTGACGATGATCAGCGCCGCCATGATCAGGAAGAACGCGCCCCACCAGGTCTGGATAGTGTGCAGGGTGCTGAGGATCGGTACGGTGAACAGCGTGCCCAGTACACCGAAGGCAATCAGGATGGGGCGGCGGCCGATCTTGTCGGACAACCCGCCAATCACCGGTTGCAGGCACATGAACAGGAACAGCGTGGCGGCCGAGATGGTGGTGGAGTCACTGATGCTCATGCCCACCGTATTCACCAGGTACTTCTGCATGTAGGTGGTGTAGGTGTAGAACGCCAGGGTGCCGCCCATGGTCAGGCCGACCACGGTCAGCAGTTCCTTGGGGTGGCGCATCAGGGTGCGCATCAGGCTTTCCTTGGCCTTTTCCTTCTTGGTGAAAGAGGCGGTTTCTTCCATGCCGCGACGCAGGTACAGGGCCACCACGGCGCACAGGGCACCGATCACGAACGGTACGCGCCAGCCCCAGGCATACAGCTGCTCGGTGGTCAGGGTTTGTTGCAGGATGATCAGCACAGCCAGGGCGATGAGCTGGCCGGAGATCAGCGTGACGTACTGGAAGCTCGAGAAGAAGCCACGGCGGTCCTTGCTGGCCATTTCACTGAGGTAGGTGGCCGAGGTGCCGTATTCGCCACCCACCGACAAGCCCTGCATCAGGCGCGCAATCACCAGCAGAACGGGGGCCGCGACGCCTATGGTTTCGTAACCGGGGGTAAGGGCGATGACCAGCGAGCCGGCGCACATCAGCAGTACCGAGGCCATCAGCGCCGCCTTGCGGCCCTTGCGGTCGGCGTACAGGCCCATCAGCCAGCCACCGATGGGGCGCATCAGGAAGCCTACGGCGAAGATCGCCGCGGTGTTGAGCAATTGTGCGGTGGAGTCGCCCGCCGGGAAGAATGCCTTGGCGAAGTACAGCGAGAATGCTGCGTAGACGTACCAGTCATACCATTCGACCATGTTGCCGATGGAACCGCTGAAGATCGATTTGAGGCGGCTGGCGGTGGTTTTTTCTGCGGCCGGCGCGTTGGCCGCCCCGGCTGGCAGGGAGGTGGCGTTATCCATCAGGGATACCTTCTCGTTGTTTTTGTGGAGCGCGCCTGGGCGCAGCTGGCACAGGTGATTGCAGAAGGTGTGCCAAACGGGGGCGGTGTGACCCGTCTTTGGGCATTCGAGGGGCGGTAACCCTTACCAGCACTGCGCATGGGGTGTGGTCGGTGGCGCAGGCTAGCGGCCAGAACTGGGCGGACCTGCACCTTGTGCAAGCAAAAATCCGCTTATAGCGCTGGCTAAGTAGGCGGATTTCCGCTTATTGGCTCGACAAGAAATCTTCTCGTAGCAAGCCGTGGCGCTGCATCTTTTCGTTGAGCGTGCGCCTGGGAAGCTGCAGGTCGTCCATCACGGCCTTGATCTCGCCCCCGTGCTGGCGCAGCGCTGCGCGCAGGCACTGCGCTTCGTAGGCTTCCATACGCTCGCTCAGGGATTGACCTGCCGGCACAGGGTCAAGGGTGGGTGAGCCAAGCCCTAGCGCATGACGCTCTGCCGCGTTGGCCAGTTCGCGCACGTTGCCCGGCCAGTCATGGGTGAGCAGCTGGGCCAACTGTGCGCCAGACAGGGGCACGGCATTGCGGCCCAGCTTGTTGGCAGCGGCGGTGGCAAAGTGCTCGAACAGTACGGCGATGTCTTCGCGCCGTTCGCGCAAAGGCGCCAGGCGCAACTCGGCAACATTCAGCCGGTAGGCAAGGTCCTCGCGAAAGCGCCCGGCCCGTGCCTCTTCGAGCAGGTCGGGTTTGGTGGCCGCGATGATGCGCAGGTCCACGCTGATGCTCTGGTTGGCGCCCAGGCGTTCGATTTTCTGCTCTTGTATAACCCGCAGCAGCTTGGCCTGCTGCGCCAGCGGCATGCTTTCGATCTCGTCGAGAAACACCGTGCCGCCGCTGGCGTACTCCAGCTTGCCGATGCGCTTGCCCTGGGCGCCCGTGAAGGCACCGCTTTCATGGCCGAACAGCTCAGCCTCAAACAACGCTTCCGGAATGGCCGCGCAGTTGAGTGCCACAAAAGGCTTGTCGCCCCGTGGGCCAAAGTCATGCAGGCAGCGCGCCACCCGCTCTTTGCCACTGCCCGTCTCGCCACGGATCAGCACATTGACGGGCAGGCCTGCCAGGTCGAGCAACTGGCGGCGCAGCAACTGCGTGCTTTGGGCCACGCCAAGCAAGCTCGCCTCCAGCCGGGTCTTGAGGTCGGCCTGTTCGTGCAGGCGGCGGTTTTCCAGTACCAGCTGGCGTTTCTCCAGGGCGCGGCGCAGGCTACCCAGCAGGTGCTGCGGGGTAAATGGCTTTTCCAGGAAGTCATAAGCACCGCTGCGCATGGCGTCCACGGCCATTGGCACATCGCCATGGCCGGTCAGCAGGATCACAGGCAGGTCGGGGTCGGCTGCCTGCAGGCGTTCCAGCAACTGCAGGCCATCCATGCCCGGCATGCGGACGTCGCTGATCACCACCCCGGGGAAGTGCGCTGGCAGCTGCGCCAGGCACTCGTCGGCACGGGCGAACAGCTGCACATTGAAACCGGACAGGCTCAGCCACTGCTCCACAGCGCTACGGATGCTGGCCTCATCGTCAATGACGATCACTGAATTCATCATGCGGGCTCCAGGTCGCGGGGCAGGGTCAGGCTAAGGCAAGCGCCGCCAGGCACGTTTTCGGCCTGTAGCCGGCCACCTGCGTCATGCACGATGCCATAGGATATCGCCAGGCCAAGCCCCAGGCCTTCGCCTACGGGTTTGGTGGTGAAGAACGGCTCAAAAATTCGGGCCAGGTCGGCCTCGGCGATACCACCGCCCGAGTCCAGAATACTCAGGCGCCACAGCCCGGCCTGCGGTTCTATGCGGATTTCAAGGCGGCGGTAGCCTTTGTTGGCCATGGCGTCCAGGGCGTTGCGCAACAGGTTGATCAACACCTGTTCCAGGCGGATGGCATCGCCCCGCACCCAGGCCGGGCGCGCCAGGTACAGGGCCAGCTGGATGCCTTCACTGTGGATGCGGGTTTCCAGCAGGTGCAGGGCCTGCTCGACCACGGTGGCCAGGTCCAGCCGCTCGCGCAGGCCACCCGGGCTGTTGCGGGCGAATGTTTTCAGGTGGCTGGTGAGGGACGCCATGCGGGTCAGCATCTGCTCAAGGGGTTCGAGGGCCTGGCGCGCTTCATCGTAGCGCCCATGGTCCAGCAGCAGGCGCAGGGTTTCCAGCTGCATGCGCTGGGTCGTCAGCGGCTGGTTGATCTCATGGGCCATGGCCGCAGACATCTGCCCCAGTGCCGCCAGTTTTGCCGTTTGTACCAGCCCTTCCTGGGCGGTGCGCAGCTCCCGGGTGCGCTCCTCGACCTGGCGCTCAAGCTCGGCGCGGCTGCGCTGGCGCAGGCGGGCAATACGCAGGCGCTGGCTGACGAACAGCGCCGCGAACACCAGGCTGAGCCACACGGCAGCTGCGCCCAATGCCGCATTGCGGGCATCCGGGCCTACCTGGGGCTTGCGCAGCAGGTGCAGGGCCCAGTGTTCGCTGTCCAGCGGCAGGGTTTCCCACAGGTAATCGGCACTGCCCTGGGGGCCCTGCACGCGGCTGAGGGTGCTGTTGGCGGCAAACCGGGTGAGCACCTGATGGGGCAGGGGCACAAGGGGTTGCTTGTCGTACTGACGGGTTTCAGCCAGTTCGGCACGGTCGGCACCGGTCAGCGGCTGCAGCTCCCGGTAGCGCCAGCCGTCCTGGTTGGCAATGAAGGTGATGCCCCTGGCATCGCTGACCAACAGAATGTCGCTGCCTTGGCGCCACTCACGCTCAAGCTCTGGAAACTCCAGTTTTACAACCATGGCGCCGAGAAAGCGGCCCTGTTCGTCGAGTACCGCGCTCGACAGAAAATACCCCGGTACACCACTGGTCACACCCACGGCGTAGAAGCGACCGTTACCCTGGTTGCGGGTCTGGGTGAAATAGGGCCTGAAGCCATAGTTGGAGCCCACGTAACTGGTGGGTAGCCGCCAGTTGCTGGCGGCGATGGCCAGCCCGGTGCGGTCGAGCAGTTCGAGGGTGGACGAGTTGGCCGCGCCGTTGATCCTTTCAAGCTTCCGGTTCAGGGCGTTTTGCACCTGGTCGTCGACAGGGCCGCGCAAGGCGGCGATCAGTTCCGGGTCCAGTGCCAGCACCGCAGGCAGCGCCCTGTAACGGTCGATCAGGGTGTGCAGGGTATTGGCGTACAGGCCCAACTGCTGGCTGGCAAGCCGGGCGTCGGCCTCCATGGCCTGACGCTTGGCGTGGTGCATGGCCCAGCCCGCGCTCAGCGCGGTGCCCAGCACGATCAGCAAGGTGATCAGCCCCAGACGCAGGGCGCGGAAGGTGAAGGGCATCGGGTCAGGTCCGGTGGTTGGCTATCGGGGCGGCCTACTCAGTCAAAGCAACTCGAAGCCCTGTTGCTGCACCGCCTCGGCGTCCAGCCCTACCTGCACGTTGAACTCACCCGGCTCGGCAACCCGCTGCAGTTGGCCATTATAGAACTTCAGGTCGTCTTCGCTGATGGCGAAGGTCAACTGCCGCGATTCGCCAGGCTGCAACATCACCTTCTGGAAATGCTTCAGCTCTTTGACTGGCCGGCTCATCGACGCGGTTACATCCTGCAGGTACAGCTGCACCACGGTCTCGCCGGCAACCTTGCCGGTGTTTTTCACCGTCACCTTGGCCTGGAGGGTATCGCCGCGCTTGAACTGCTTGTGCGAAAGGTCAAGCCCCGACAATTCGAAGCGGGTATAGCTCAAGCCGTAACCGAATGGGTACAGCGGGCCGTTGGGTTCCTCGAAGTACTGCGAGGTGTAGTTGCCCGGCTTGCCCGGCGTGAACGGCCGGCCGATACGGGTGTGGTTGTAGTACATCGGGATCTGCCCGACAGACCGCGGGAAGGTGATGGGGAGCCTGCCGGACGGGTTGTAGTCACCGAACAGCACATCGGCGATGGCGTTACCCCCTTCGGTGCCGGCAAACCAGGTTTCCAGAATGGCGTCAGCCTGCTCGCGCTCCCAGCCGATGGACAGCGGGCGGCCGTTCATCAACACCAGTACCAGCGGTTTACCGGTGGCCTTCAGCGCCTTGATCAGTTCTCGCTGGCTGCCCGGGATCTCGAGGGTGGTGCGGCTGGACGACTCGTGGGACATACCACGCGATTCGCCGACCACCGCCACCACCACGTCCGACTGCTCGGCCGCCTTGACCGCTTCGTCGATCAGCACCGCAGGTGGCCGTGGGTCGTCGACGATTTCCGGGGCATCGAAGTTCAGGAAATTCAGGTAGTCGAGGATCGCCTTGTCACCGGTCACATTGGCGCCCTTGGCGTAGACCAGCTTGGCCTTGCCCTCCACAGCCCGGCGCAGGCCTTCGCGCACGGTGACCGAATGTTCAGGCCTGCCATCGGCAGCCCAACTGCCCATCATGTCGATGGGGGCGTCGGCCAGGGGGCCGACCAGGGCGATGGTGCCGGCTTTTTTAAGCGGCAGCGCCTGGTTACGGTTTTCCAGCAGCACCAGGCTGCGCCGCGCCACGTCCCGTGCGGCCTCGCGGTGCAGGCGGTCGTTGCCGTAGTAGTCCTTGAGGTCGGTTTCAGCGTTGCCAATACGCACGTACGGGTCCTTGAACAGGCCCATGTCGTACTTGGCACCGAGCACTTCACGCACGGCCTGGTCCAGTTCGCCCTGGCTGACCTCGCCGGTTTTCAGCAAGCCTGGCAGCTCCTGGCCGTACAGGGTGTCGTTCATGCTCATGTCGATACCGGCCTTGATCGCCAGCTTGGCGGCTTCACGGCCATCGCGGGCGACACCGTGGCGGATCAGCTCCTGGATGGCCCCATGGTCGCTGATGGTGACACCTTTGAAGCCCCACTCCTTGCGCAGCACATCGTTCATCAGCCAGGTGTTGGAGGTGGCCGGCACGCCGTTGATCGAGTTCAGCGCCACCATGACGCCGCCAGCCCCGGCATCCAGCGCGGCGCGGTAGGGCGGCAGGTAGTCGTTGTACATTTTGGGCAGGCTCATATCGACTGTGTTGTAGTCGCGCCCGCCTTCCACGGCGCCGTACAGGGCGAAGTGCTTGACGATGGCCATGATGCTGTCGGGGTTGGCCGGGCTGCTGCCCTGGAATGCGCGCACCATGACCTGGCCGATTTTCGAGGTCAGGTAGGTGTCTTCGCCGAAGCCTTCGCTGGTGCGGCCCCAGCGCGGGTCACGGGCGATGTCGACCATCGGCGCGAACGTCATGTCCAGCGCATCGGCCGCCGCTTCGATGGCGGCCGTGCGGCCAACCTTGGCGACGGCGTCCATGTCCCAGGTGGCAGCCATACCCAGGCCGATAGGGAAGATGGTGCGTTCGCCGTGAATGGTGTCATAGGCGAAGAACATCGGGATCTTCAGCCGGCTGCGCATGGCCGCGTCCTGCATCGGGCGGTTTTCCGGGGCCGTGCGCGAGTTGAAGGTGCCACCGATGCGGCCTGCGGCGATTTCTTCGCGGATCTTCTCGCGGGGCATTTCCGGGCTGATGCTGATCAGGCGCAGCTGGCCGATCTTCTCGGCCTCGGTCATCTGGCTGACCAGGTGATCGATGAACGCCCGTTTGTCTTCAAGGGGCGGCGCGGGTGTGGCGGCAAGTGCCGCCTGGCTGGCAAGGCCCATGGCCAGGCCCAGCAAAGACAGTTTCATCAATGAATTCCGTTGAGGGCCTGTGCCGTATCCAGCGTGATACGTGCGCGGCCGAAGTTTTCGGGCGGCTATTGTTGTACGATTTGCAGGCATCTCTTCCAGCGGCGGATTATGCCTGAATATGTCGCCCGCGGACGAAGCCCCGCAAGCCGGGACAACAACTATAAGAACGCTCAAGAGAACGACGGCATGACCCCTCTCGACCTGTACCATCAGCGCCAGATCGCCGAAGCCATTGCCCGTGCCGAGCAGCGCACCGACGCCGAGCTGGTCACGGTGCTGGCCCGGCGCGCCGATGACTATGCCTACCTGCCGCTGTTCTGGGCAGCCCTGTTGGCGCTGGCGGTGCCTGGCATGCTGCATTGGCTGCTGGGCTGGCCCAGCGTACGCGGCCTGATCGTCGCTAACGTCCTGCTGTTCATCGCGCTGTGCCTGCTGCTGCGCAGCCCGCACGTTGCCAGCCGGCTGACGCCGCGGGTGTTGCGGCGCTGGCGTGCTTCGCGGCTGGCCCGTCAGCAATTTCGCGTGCTCAACCTGCAACGCACGGTAGGCGCCACCGGCGTGCTGATCTTCGTCAGCGAGGCGGAGCAACATGCCGAGATCCTGGCCGACCACGGCGTCGCGTGCTTTCTCGACGGTGCAGCCCGCGGGGCCCTCGTCGCCCGCCTGGCCGAGCAGGTACGCGGTGGCCAGACCCTGCAGGGTTTTGTCGAATGCATCGATGCGTGTGCAGAACTGCTGGGCCAGCATGTGCCGCCTACCCATGCCCGCAACCAGTTGCCCAACCGGCTGGTGATCCTCGACTAGCGCGCCAGCGGGCGAAGGCGACAAGGTGTAGAATGCGCTCCCCGCTATTCGAGGCACCGTTTTCCCATGTCTGCCAGTCCCTCCACGCCGGATGCGCGCGTCCAGTTTCTCGACCTGCTCGGCACTGCCCTGCAGGGCAACACGCTGGTAAAGCTGGTGCTGGCGCGCCCTGTGGGTGCCGACCCGACCTTGCAACGCATCATTGCCAAGCCGCTGTCGGTGAAGGGCCAGCCGTGCCTGTCGCTGGTCTATCGCCACCAGACCCGCGACATCACCCGCAACCTCCCCTCAGAGCAGGCGCTGGCGTTGGTGGCCGAGCTGCTGCCGGGCAGTTTTCGCAATGCGCACCTGTTCGATGCCGAGGGGGAGGCGCAGCTTGCCTTCAGCAAGAAAGGCAAGCCCATGCTGCAGCGTCACGGCGCGCAGGCTCCGCGAGAAGCGGTGGTGGATAACGGCCATGACCGGGAGAAGAAGCGTTACCTGACGCTGTCCCGGCCGTTTCTGCGCGACCTGGGGGTTACCGACGCCCATGGCGCGCTCATCCCGTCGATGTCGCGCAAGTGGAAGCAGATCAACAAGTTCATCGAGGTGTTCGACCACGCCCTGGCCAGCGCCCCGGTACCGGCCGGGCAGACCTTGCGGGTGGCAGACTTTGGTTCTGGCAAGGGCTACCTGACGTTTGCCATGCACGATTACCTGCGCAATACCCTGGCCCGTGAGGCAAAGGTGACCGGGGTGGAACTGCGCCAGGACATGGTCGAGCTGTGCAACGCCGCTGCTGGCCGCCTGGAGCACCCGGGGCTGGAGTTCCAGTGTGGCGATGTGCGCAGCGTGGTGCCCGAAGCCATCGAGGTGATGATCGCCCTGCATGCCTGCGATATCGCTACGGACTATGCCATCCACACCGGCATCCGTTGCAACGCCGCGATCATCATGTGCTCCCCGTGCTGCCACAAGCAGGTGCGCCCGCAACTGCAAAGCCCGGGGCTGCTGCAACCCATGCTGCAATACGGCCTGCACTTGGGCCAGCAGGCCGAGATGCTCACCGACAGCCTGCGCGCGCTGTACCTGGAGGCCTGTGGTTACGAGACCAAGGTGTTCGAGTTCATCTCGCTGGAGCACACCAACAAGAACAAGATGATTCTTGCGGTGAAACGGCGGCAGCCTGTGGACAACGGTGCGCTGTTGGAGAAGATTGCCCAGCTCAAAGCATTCTACGGCGTGCAGGAGCATTGCCTGGAGACGCTTCTGCGGGCGGACAGGCTGCTTTAACCCCCCATGCTCGTACGAAAGATGTAGGAGCGAGCGTAGCTCGCGATGCGCCGCGCGGGCGGCGCTCGATTTCGCAGGCGCTGCACCT